>DATACV010000343.1:0-8028 GCA_036258875.1 Rubrobacteraceae bacterium | reverse complement strand
GGCGGCGCTGGTGGGCGGGGCCGTCGCGGCCAACGACCTCTTCGGCGGCCAGATAGCCGCCCCCGACCTCCTGAACATCGTCTGCGAGCTGGACGGCCACCCGGACAACGCCGCCCCTGCCCTGCTCGGCGGCCTCGTAATCGGCACCCTCACGCCCGCGGGCGTTAGCGCGGTCCGTCTCGAGCCCACCGACCTCAAGGTCGTCGTCGCCGTCCCGGACTTCGCCGTCTCGACGACCGCGGCCCGCCGCGCGCTGCCGGAGCGGGTCCCCCACCGCGACGCCGTCTTCAACGTGGGGCGCTCGGGGTTGCTACTGGGCGCCCTGGCGACCGGCGAGTACGACCTCCTGCGCGTCGCGATGCAGGACAGGCTGCACCAGCCCTACCGCTCCCACCTCGTCCCCGGCCTCGAGGACGTCATAGAGGCGGCGCTCGCGCACGGCGCCTACGGCGCCTGCCTCTCCGGCTCGGGCCCCACCGTCCTCGCCTTCGCCCCCGAGACCGCCGCCGGCGAGATAGCCTCCGCGATGCGGCTCGCCTTCGAGGCGCGGGGGGTCGAGTCGAGGTCCTGGGCCCTCGACGTGGACCTGACAGGCGCCCAGGTCGAGCCGCCGGGCGAGGTGCCAGCCCGCAGCCTGGAACCCATCGCGTAGGGGCATAGTAGGGGCGGTTCGGGAACCGCCCCTACGCGTCAGCCGAAGCGTGCTGAAACGGGCATGCCCACGAACCTGCCGTAGCGCTCGGCGGCGGCGTTCAGGGCGTGCTTTCGGGCTTCGCTCAACGGTTCGAAGGCGCTTACCGTGATAACGACGGTGTCTCTCTTGAACGTACGCCTCCAGGTGCCCACGACCCTGCCCCCCACGACGATGGTTGGGTTGAGCATGCCGCCCCCGGCGTTCAGCGCTCTCGCGTGCGCCGGGTCGAGGGAGTCGCCACGATCCCGATAGCCGAGCAGGTACTCGTCGAAACCGGGCAGCAGGTAGACCGTCGACGAACCGTCTTCGGGCGCGGGGTCAGAGACCCAGTAGGTCCTTCCCTCGATGGTCTCCCGGACGAGGTGGGCTTCGACCTCCTCGAGGCCGGCCCTCGCGTCGGCGGCAGGGAGCCCCGACCACCACACGAAGTCCTGCAGCGTGGCGGGCCCGCGGCTCGTGAAGTACCGCCTGGCCAGCTCCGCCGCCGCTTCGTCGCGCTCCAGAGCCCCGGTCCCGGGCAGCGATTCGTCGATCAACACGTACGTCGGGTTGTTGCGGCGCATAACGCCCTGGCAGATAAGGCCGTCGAGCGAAGCCCGCTGCAACATGTAGGCCGCGCGCTGGCCCCGGGTCGAGATGCCGCTGTGTTCAAGAGCGTCGAGGAGCTCGCCACGGTCTAGCTGTCTGCCGCCCCGCAATGCCCCCGCCAGCACCGCGTTGCTGCGAGAGAGAGCGCGCTCGTCGAGGCCGAGCTCCGAGTAGCGCCGTGCGTTACGCGCGATGATGCGCGGCGCCACCAGCGCGAGCAGCCACCTGAGGTCCGAAGCCGCGACGAAATGGAGCGTGCCGCGCATCGCCCAGGTTCGGACGATGGTGTTGTTGGCGATCTCGCCCTCGATACCTGCGTCGGTGCTCTCGGGCAGGCGGAGGCCGATCGACCACTTCGCGCCGGCGTAGTCCTGGGCCTGCACGGCTCCCAGCCACGCAACCACCTCTGCCGGCGTCCCGAGCCTCGGGTGCTCGAGCTGGTGGCTGTGGAGCCGCTGGAGGGCGATGTTCGGCACGCTAGTTACCTTCGGCCCCGCAGATGCTCCGGAGAAGCCCGGTTCCTCGGGTTCCTAGCGCCCTCGCCTTTGCATCTCCAGCTCCCGCTGGCTGCGGGCGATGGCGGCGCGGCGGGAGATCCGGTCGTCGGTCGCCAGCTCCGGGTTGTACTCCTCCAGGATGTCCAGCCTCGCGGTGGTCCTCTGGATCCCGTCGGTCACCCGGCGCAGCCTGCCGTCCCACTCGCGCTCGGCCACGGAGCCGGGCCGCACCTCGGCCTCGTCGCGCATCCGGTAGAGCCGCGCGGCCAGCTTCACGTAACCCTCGTAGTTCTCCAGGTACTTGTCGTAGTGCCTGCGGAACATCTCCACCGCGGCGTCGCCCGGCTCGCCCGCCCGCGCCGGGCTGACGTCGTCGTCCGGGTGCGGGTGCCACACCGCGCGCGGCGCCGACTCGTCGTCCGGCTGCCCCTTCGCCGGGCGCGACGCGGTGTCGGGGAAGTTCGCCGCCCGCGGCCTTGTCCCGGTCCCCCGCGCCTCCTCCGGAGGCTCCTCTCCGGCCGCGGGATCCCGCCCCGCGGCCCCCCGCGCCGGGAGCGGACGGTCCGGGGGCCCGGTCTCCGACTCGCCGGTCTCACGCCCCGCGTACCGCCGCGAGTGAACCGCCAGCTCCAGGCGGTCGCGCTCTCGCCGGATCAGATCTTCGCCCTGCTCTCCCTCCGAACTCCGTTCCTCCGGGCTACGTTCCTCCGAGCCGGGCCGCTGCTCCTGGCTCCGGTTCTGTTCGCGCAGCAGCGCCAGAAGAAGTATCTGGCCCTCGTGAAAACGCTCCAGCCGCTGCTCGACCATCTCCACGTATGACCGTGCTTGTCGCAGGGCGAGCACGGCGATTATGAGGGTGGCGACGCTGATCGGGACGAGAGAACCAACCACAACCAGAAGCAGAGCCTCTGTCATACCCTGCGCCTCCCTAGGACGACACCCCTACAATAACAGCGGAGACGTCCCGATGGCAAGGCGAAACGGGCTGTGAGCAGCACTTTTCTGAGACAGACGCGCCGGTTCTCGAGGGACGGCGGTCTCTGCGGTTTCGGAGGCCGGGGCCCGAGCTACCCCGGCCACGGAAGGCCCTCCTACTTGTCGTAGGCGCCTTGTTCTACGATGCCGCGGACCTGCTCGTCGCTGAGGCCCATGTCCGGGTGGTCCCGGTCCACGTGCTCGCGCGCCCGCTCGAACAACTCCTCGTCGTTTGCGGCCTCCAGGTGTTGGCCGCAATCGCAGTCGAGTGCTCGCATACCCTGTCTCACTCCCTTCCTCAACGTCGGCAGATCCCATACTAGCAGCGGTCGTCACCGTGACGCCCTGGGACCTTTGTCCCGGCCCGCCTATCCCCCCGGCCGGGGATAGAAGAGGCCCAGGAGTCCGTCCCAGGCCCGATCCGGCAGCAGACGGCGGGCGGAGATCAAGACTCTAGCCGACGGCGTGACCGTGTAGCGGGCCCGCGGGCGGGCGGCCGAGATCGCCAGCTCCACCGTCTCGGCGACCGTCTCGGGCCCTCCGCCCAGGGCCGCCAGCGGCCCCCTCTCGTAGTTCTCGCGCGTCGTCTGCGCCACCCCGGCCTCGAAGCCCGCGTAGGGGCCATCGCCCTCCCCCATCGAACCTACCGCCGTCCGGGCGAAGCCGGTGCGGATGAGGCCGGGCTCGACAACGATGACCTCGACCCCGAAGCCGCGCACCTCGAAGCGAAGCGCGTCGCTAATGGCCTCTACGGCGTACTTGCTCGCGTGGTAGAAGCCCCCTCCGGGGAAGGTGAGCCTGCCACCCATAGAGGAGAGGTTGACTATCTTCCCGAAGCCCTGGCGCCTCATCCCCGGCAACACGAGCTGGCACATGCGCACGAGCCCGAAGACGTTGGTCTCGAACTGGCGCCTGACCTTCTCCATCGGGACCTCCTCCACGGCGCCGGACTGGCTGTAGCCGGCGTTGTTGACGAGGACCCCCACAGCCCCCTCCAGCCTCTCGACCTCCTCGACGGCGGCCCGCATGGAGTCCTCGTCGGTCACGTCGAGCGGAAGCAGCCTGCACCCGGAGGCTTCGAGCGGCGCTATCGCCTCGACGTCGCGGGCCGTGGCGTACACGGTCCAGCCTCTTCGCGCGAGCCGTTCCGCCGTCGCCCAACCGATGCCAGACGAGCAGCCGGTGATGAGCACCGCCCTCGAAGTCCACCTCGACCCGTTCTCGGACATCCACGCCCCCAGTTCCTGAAGCCAGCTGCTACCGGAGATTATGCAGCTTCCCACCCGGCCCTCGCTCGCGCCGGGCCATCGCCACCGTCGCCGCGAGGTAGACGCCGTCGAAGATGAGGGTGGCGACGTAGAGGAAGGGGAGTAGAACGGAGGCCTCGTAGTCCGGGTTGAAGAAGTAGAAGGCGATGGAGGCGAGCGCGGTGCCGCCCATCTTGAGGGCGGCGATGGAGACCGACTGCCCCCGCAGCGACCCCCTCGAGTACAGCATCGTCACGAAGAGGATCGACATCATCAGGTTCGAGCCGAAGGCCGAGTAGGCTCCGTCGAAGTCGTCGAACTGGAGGGTTATCGCGAGCACCGCGCCGAACGCGGTAGTGAGCGCGAGGGCGAAGCCGGCGTAGAACAGGCGCCGGGGCAGGTTGGCGAACTCGCGCGGCCCGTACAGGAGGAGCTGGGTCAATATCACGAGGTCGAACACGAGCCACACCACGTTCACCGCCCGCTGCGGCAGGTCGTGAGGGTAGACGAACGCGAAGACGAACTCCCACGAGAGGTTGACGCACAGGGCCGCCAGAGGCATCCCGTAGGTCCGTTCGAGGAAGCCCTGGCGGATGATGAGCAGGTAGGCCAGCGTCCACAGCACGCCGCAGCCCACCATGATGGCGTCGAACACCATCTGCCCTTTCTACCCTATCCACCAGCGTTCGGCTACGAGGTCGGGGCCACGCGGGGACAGCTCGAAGACCTGAGCGTGGAGGTCGGCCAGGGGCTAGACCTCAAGCAGATCTCCCGGTGGTTCGATAAGCACTCCGAGACGGTCGGATCGATGCCGCGGTTTGTGGCGTGCCGATCCGGGTATAGAGACTATGTGCAACTTGACAAAGCCTCTACCAGTATGTAACCCTGCACGCACATGCGAGAGAGTGAGCGAGGAACTTTGAGCGAAGTCTCGAAAACGGCGCAGAAGAAGGTCTCGGGCTTGATGCTCAAGATCTCGCGCCTGCTCACTCCCCCCATCCACCCGCGAGTAGCCACGGGTGTCGTCCTACCTGCCCTACGACTAATTACCGGGGCGGGCCGGGGCGACGCCATCCGGTCCGCCTAGAGCCGCAGGGCGGGACCAGGCTCCCGTCTCGGGCCCAAGGCTTTCTAGCTCGCAGTCTCAGAGGATGGGAGAACCGTGGAGAACACCGCTTTTAGAGTCGAATACAAGCCGCGCACCGGGAGCGAGGCCATGTGCGAAGCGCTCCTCGACGAGGGGGTCGAGTACCTCTTCGGCTACCCGGGAGGCGCGATCATGCCGTTCTACGACGCCCTCCCCGACTACCCGCTAAGACACGTCCTCGTCCGCCACGAGCAGGCCGCGGCGCACGCGGCGGACGGCTACGCGCGGGCGACGGGAAGGGTCGGGGTGTGCGTGGCGACGAGCGGGCCGGGGGCGACGAACCTGGTAACCGGGCTCGCTACGGCGCAGATGGACTCGGTGCCGATAGTGGCGATCACGGGCCAGGTAGGACGCCCGGCGATGGGCAAGGACTCCTTCCAGGAGACCAACGTCATAGGCATGACGCTGCCCTTCACCAAGCACTCCTTCCTCGTCGAGGACCCGGACGAGCTCTACCCGACGATGCGGCGGGCGTTCGAGATCGCGCGCTCCGGCCGGCCTGGCCCGGTCCTCGTGGACGTGCCGAAGGACGTGCAGTTCGCGGCCTGCGAGCACAACGGGTACAGGAGGCTCAGGGAGGCTCCCGAGCCGCTGGAGAGCCCTGCGCTCGAGGCGGCGGCGATGCTCCTCAAGAAGGCGAAGCGCCCGCTCATCCTCGCCGGGCACGGCGTCACGCTCTCGGGGGCGGAGATGGAGCTCAGGCTGATCGCCGAGCGGACCGGGGTCCCGGTCGTGACGACGCTGCTCGGGATCAGCGCCTTCCCGGAGGACCACCCGCTGTACATCGGCTGGCCGGGTATGCACGGCGCGGCGAGCGTAAATCGGGCCATAGACCGTTCCGACCTCCTGTTCGCGGTCGGGATGCGCTTCGACGACAGGATCACGGGCGCCGTGGACAAGTTCGCCCCGAACGCGAAGGTCGTGCACATAGACGTGGACCCCTCGGAGCTCGGCAAGGTCGTGAAGCCGACCGTCGGCATAGCGGCGGACGCGAAGGCCGCCATGCGCTCCATCCTCGCCCACCTCGAAGATGCGTCCGACGGGTGCGCCGGGTGGCGGGCGGAGATCGCCGAGAGCCAGGAGCCGGAGAAGGGGCGCGAAGAAGGCGCCAGGGACGAGTACGGCCCGATCCGGATCATGGGCGCCATCAAGGAGGCGGCCGGCGAGGAGGTCCGGCTCGTAACCGACGTCGGCCAGCACCAGATGTGGGCCGCGAAGTTCTTCGAGTTCACCAAGAAGAACAGCCACATAACGAGTGGCGGCCTGGGCACGATGGGCTTCGCGCTCCCGGCGGCGATGGGGGTCGCGTTCGCCTACCCCGACGAGCCGGTGTGGGTGGTGGCGGGCGACGGCGGGATCCAGATGAACCTGCAGGAGCTCGCGACCATCCGCGACTTCGGGCTGAACATCAAGGTCGCCATCCTCAACAACGGCTACCTTGGCATGGTGCGCCAGTGGCAGCAGTTCTTCCACAACCGCCGCTACTCCGAGACGCCCATCACGGGCCCGGACTACGAGCGGTTCGCCGCAGCCTACGGACTCTCCGGCAGGACGGTGCGGGAGGGCGACGACGTGGAGGAGGCGGTCCGGTGGGCGCAGGAGCAGGAAGGCTGCGTCATCCTGGACTTCCACATAGACCCCGAGGCCAACGTGTACCCCATGATCCCGAGCGGCATGAGCGTGAACGAGATGATCGAGGAAGATGGCGCCTAGAGTAACGCAGGCCCCGGCCCTCAACCCGATAGAGCTGCGCCTGAGCGGCGGCATGATGGCCCTGAACCGCCTGATCACGACGTTCCAGAACAAGCGGATGCCGGTCGCGGGCCTCACCGTCGGCCGCGACGGAGGGGGGATGCGGGCGACGGTCCTGCTCGATTGCCCCCACGAGACGGCGCGCCGCTACGCAGCGCTGCTCTCCGGCCTCGAGGACGTCGAGGGGATCGAGGTCCCCGAGCAGACCGTAGAGGTTGCGTTGCTGAAGGTAGAGACGTCCCGGCGGGACGTCTCTACGGACTGGCGCGAGTCGGCAGGCCAGGCGGGGATCGCGGCCCACGAGGAAGGCGGCACGGTGGTGGCGTCGGGCGAGCCGGAGAAGGTCGAAGCCTGGCTCGTCACTTTAGGCGACGAGGTGGAGGACATCGTTCGGCTCGGGCCGGTGGCCCGGCCGGGGGACGGAGGATAGATGGCCCGGGTATACCGCGAGGCGGACGTTGGGAACGAGATCACGCAGAAGAAGACCGCGATCCTGGGCTTCGGCAGCCAGGGCCACGCGCACGCGCTCAACCTCAAGGACTCGGGCTGCGAGGTAGCGGTCGGGCTCTACGAGGGCTCCAAGAGCTGGCCGCGGGCCGAAGAGGCTGGCCTCCAGGTCATGACCATCCCGGAGGCGGTCCGCTGGGCCGACGTGGTCATGATGCTCCTGCCCGACGAGAAGCAGCCCCCCGTCTACCGCGACGAGGTGGAGCCGAACCTCTCGGAGGGCATGCTCATGCTCTTCGCCCACGGCTTCAACATCCACTTCAACCAGATCATGGTCCCGCCCGAGGTGGACCTCGGGCTCGTAGCCCCGAAGGGTCCAGGCCACGTACTGAGACGCCTCTACGTCGAGGGCAACGGGATGCCCGCTCTCTTCGCGGTCGGCAACGACGCGAGCGGAGAGGCGCGGGATCTGATCCTCTCCTACGCGCGCGGCATCGGCTGCGGGCGGGCCGGCATCCTGGAGACCACCTTCGCCGAGGAGACCGAGACCGACCTCTTCGGGGAGCAGGCAGTGCTCTGCGGCGGTCTCACGGCGCTCCTGAAAGCGGGCTTCGACACCCTGGTCGAAGCGGGCTACCAGCCCGAGCTCGCCTACTACGAGTGCGTCAACGAGCTCAAGCT
>DATACV010000342.1:0-4965 GCA_036258875.1 Rubrobacteraceae bacterium | reverse complement strand
CGGGCCTACTTCGCCGCGGGCGGCAACGCGAGCGAGGCGGCGGACCGGATGTTCCTTCACCGCAACAGCCTGCTCTACCGCCTGGAGCGCATAGGGATGCTCACCGGTTTAGACTTGAGGGACCCCGGGGTAGCTCTCGCGCTACGACTCGGGCTGTTGGCCCTGGAGAAAGGAGAACCGGATGAAGCTCAGCACCCGTAACAGGCTCCCCGGCACCGTCACCGAGGTGGTCAAGGGCGAGGCCGCCGCCAAGGTTACCCTGCAGGTCGGGGACAACCACGTGGTGGCCCTGATCACCCGCGAGAGCGCCGACGAGCTCGGCCTCGAACCAGGCAAGCAGGTGACAGCCCTCGTCAAGGCCACCGACGTCATGGTCATGACCGACGAGGGGTTGGCGTAGGGGCGCTTCGCGAACCGCCCTACAAATCCTCCCTTATCTGGGCTGCCTTCCCGAGCAGGAACCTGGCGGCCAGGATGACCGCGAAGGCGAAGCCGAGCACCATCACGGAGAGGGCGACGGCGGCGTCGAAGTCGCTCTCGCGCGCCGCGAAGATGGCAAGCGGGATGGTCTGGGTGACGCCGGGGAAGCTGCCGGCGAAGATGATGGTGCCCCCGAACTCGCCCAGGGCGCGGGCCCAGGCCATCACGGCGCCGGCGACCAGGGCGGGGAACGCCAGCGGCACCGTGACCCTGATGAAGACGGAGAACCGGCTAGCCCCGTCCACCATGGCCGCCTCCTCGACGTCGCGCCTCACCTGGGCGAAGCCCACCGCGGCCTGCCGCACGTAGAAGTGGGCGGCGACGAAGACCTCCGCGATCACGACGGCCGCGGTCGTGAAGCTTACGGTGATCCCGAAGGCGTCGAGGTGCTGGCCCACCAGACCCAGCCTGCCGAAGGCGAGCAGCAGCGCGATGCCCGCGGCCGAGGGCGGCAGGACCGCCGGTACGTCTACGAGGCTGTCTACGGCCCGCTTGCCGGGGAACTCGGCCCGGGCGAGGACGTAGGCCGCGGGCGTCCCGACGAGGATTATGATGATCAGGGAGATCGACGTGGTCCTGATGCTCAGGAGCAGCGCCTCCCTCGCCGCCGGCGTGGCCATGGCGCGCCAGGCGCCCTCGTCGGCGGTCCACAGGATCAGGGCGATCATCGGGAGGCTTATGAAGCCGACCAGGAGTGAGAGGGCCGCGACTGCCAGCCCGGACGCGAGCCTGTCCCCGCCCCCGAGGAGGCTGGAAAAGTGACCGCGTTTGTCCCTCCCCTTCACGCCGCCGGCTCGAAGCCCCACTTCTCCAGCACGCGCTGCCCCTCCTCGCTCACCACCAGATCTACCCACTCCCGCGCCAGCCCGGGGCTCCTCGCGCCCTCCAGGGTAGCTATGGGGTACGTCGCGACGATGTTCAGGTCATCCGGGATCTCGATGACCTCGACCCGATCCCTTATATCCGGCGTGTAGTCGCTCGCGTAGCCGAACGTGGCGTCGGCGTCGCCCAGCGCCACCCTGCCCACGGCCGCCCTCACGTCCGCCTCCCGGGAGACGACGTTGGAGAGGACGTCCTGCTTGAAGCCTTCCCCGTACTCGGCGTCGGCCTTGCCCAGGATCTCCACCGCGTAGTCGGCGGCGGGCACCCCTTTCTCAGCCAGCACGAGCTTCGTTCCCGGCTCGGCCAGGTCGCGCAGGCTCTCGATCTTCGCGGGATCGTCTTCCGGCACCATGACCACCTCGCGGTTCCTCACGAAGACCTCGGGCTCTCCCGCCACCAAGTCGTCCTCCACGGCCGCGTCTATCTCCTCCTCGGCGGCGGAGGCGAACACGTCCGCCGGGGCGCCATGTTGGATCTGGGTCAAGAGCGTCGAGCTCGACTCGAAGCTCTGGCGCACCTCGACGCCGGGGTTCCGCTCCTCGAAGGTCCTCTCCAGCTCGCCGAACGCGTCCGTGAGCGAGGAGGCGGCGAGCACGGTGAGGGTAGGGGCGGTTCGCGAACCGCCTTCGTCCGCCCCGGCATCCTCTACCCCGCCGCAGCCCGCGAGGCCGACCACGGCGAGGGTCGAGACCGCCAGCACCGTCGTCTGCGCCCGACAGATCCGATGACGGATGTCCACGCAGTCCCCTCTCTGGTGTTCGCCGGAGGCCGAAGCCCCATGCTAGAGAAGGTCGCGCCGGCGTTCTTCGGGCAAAGTGCACAAAAACGCCGGCACCATGCCGGGCCGCATGAATCATCGCCCAGCCGGGGCGTCTCTACATCAGATGTAAGGGCCGACGGTGTCGTCTTTGGCGAGGCGCCGGTATCCTTCGGCCACGCCGAGGACCTTTACGACGTACCAGTCGGCGTGGTTGTAGGAGAAGAGCGCCGCGTACCAGTCCTGGGGCGCCCCGCCCTTCTGGAGGTAGCCGGCGGCTGCCGGGATCGCGTCCTCAGGGTCCATGATGTTGGCAACGCCGTCGCCGTCACCGTCGACCCCGGAGGTCTCCCACGTCGAGGGCAGGAACTGCATCGGGCCCATCGCCCCGGCGGTGGAGGGGCCCATGTTCGCCCCGTGGTCGGACTCGACCTTGCCCACCGCCGCGAGTATGTACCAGTCTTCCGCGAAGCCGTACTCCCTGGCGGCCTCCCGGTACAGCTTCCTGTACGCCTCTTCGGAGATCGGCTCGACGGCGCGGGCGACTATGTCGCCGCGCGCGATTCCGAGCTCGTAGGCGCGCTGCCTCGACCCGGCGGCCGTGGCCGCCTTCTGCTCGAGGATGCGGGCCCTCTCGGCCGCCCGAAGCTCGCTCAGCCGACTCTCCGTCTGCGCCTTGCGCGAGGTTATCCTGGCTATGGCTTCTTCGAGTTCCTGCTCGTGGCGGCGGAGCACCGCGGTCTGCTCCCTCTCCTCTCGCAGGGCCACCTCGTAGGCGCGCCGCTTGCCGGAGATCTGGCGCGAACTGTTCCGCAAGGTGTCCTCGGCCTCCCGGTAAGCCTCGAGGATCTCCCTGCCTTCGAGCAGGATCCCGGCGAGGCGTGGATCGGCCACGCTCGCTAGGCCCTTCCCCGAGCCTAGCAGCCCGCCGAGCAGGCTCGACAACCCTGCGAGGTCGCCTCCCTTGTAAGCGGCCCGCGCCTGCTCCTCGTAGCCGGCCTTCGCGGCCTCGAAGCTCTCGCGCCTGGACGCGAGCTCTCTCTGCAAGCTCCTGGTCTGGTCCCCTAGCTCGCCGGCCCGCGCCCTGGCGCCGTCAACCCGGGACTGGGCCTCCTCCAACTCGGCGCCGATCGCGGAGATCTCGCCTATCCTGGCCTCCAACGAGGCTTCCTGCTCCTCGACCCGCGCCTCGAGCGCCGGGATCTCCCCGCCCCCCACACCGTACTGCTCCCCCGCCGGCGTCTGGGCCGAGGCACCCCCCCCGAACCCCGCGGCCAGCCACAGCGCCGCCACAGCAGCCCAGACTCCCGCCCGCCTCCTAGCCAAACCAGCCCCCCGCCCGCCGAACCTCACCGCGAACCCTGATGGTACATGGACTGCCAGGATCGTGGCAGGCCGGAGACCGCCCTCCGACCCGGGCTCCAATTAATATCTGTATATCCGTATGTATGAGAGGTCCGTCCTAGGCGGGCTCTCTGGGGACGAGGAGGGTCATGAGGGCGTCGAGCTCCTTTTTTTCGCGGAACCGGATCTCGACTTTTCCGCCCCTGCGCAGCGGCTTGACCCTGACGGGCAGTTCGAGCGCCTCGCGCATGAGCCGGGAGGCTTCGTCGAACTCGACGGGCGTCTCGCTCCGTTCCGGGGCCTGGGGCGTCTCCTGAGCTCTGGCGAGGTACTCGCGCACGAGCTCTTCGGTCTTCCGGACGGAGAGACGCTCTTCCTGTATGCGCTGCGCGAGGCTGACCATCTGTTCTTCGGTCTCCAGGCCCAGCAGCGCCCTGGCGTGTCCTTCCGTGAGCCTCCCCGCCGCCAGGAGGGCCCGGATCCTCTCGGGCAGCTGCGCGAGGCGCAGCGTGTTGGTCACCGCGGCCCGACTCTTGCCGAGCCTGTTGGCCAGTTGCTCCTTGCTCAGCCCAAACCCCTCCATGAGCGCCTGGTAGGCCGCCGCGGTCTCCAGGGGGTTGAGGTCCTCGCGCTGCAGGTTCTAGACGAGCGCCAGCTCCATGGACTCGTTCTCTCCGGCCTGCCTGATAAGGACGGGGACCCTGTCCAGCCCCGCCTCTTTCGCGGCCCGCAGCCTCCTCTCCCCCGCTATCAGCTCGAAGCCGCTCTCCGTCGAGCGGACGACCAGCGGCTGCAGGATCCCGACCTCCCGGATCGAAGCGGCGAGCTCCTGGATGCCTGCCTCGGGGAAGCTGCGCCGGGGCTGGCGCGTGTTGGGGCGTATCGCGGAGGTAGGGAGCTCCTCGAACTTGAGTCCTCCAAGGCTCTCCCCGGTCGATATGAGCGCGGAGAGCCCGCGTCCCAACCCCCTCCTACCCACGGCTCAATACCTCCTCGGCGACAGCCGCGTACGCCTCGGCCCCGGTGCTCTTGGGGGCGTAGAGGGCGATCGGCAGCCCGAAGCTGGGCGCCTCGCTCAACCTCACGTTCCTGGGCACTATGGTGTGGAACACCAGATCCCCGAAGAAGGACCGCACCTCTTCGGCCACCTCGTGGGCGAGGTTGGTGCGCGGGTCGAACATGGTCAGGAGCACCCCTCCGACCTTGAGACCCGGGTTGAGCTCCTCCCGTACCATCTTGACGCTCTGCATGAGCTGCGTGAGCCCTTCGAGGGCGTAGTATTCGCACTGAATCGGGATGAGCAGCTCGTCCGCCGCGGTCAACGCGTTGAGCGTGAGGAGGTCCAGCGACGGAGGACAGTCGAGGAGCACCATGTCGTAAGCCTCGGGCGGCAGCTTCTCCAGGGCGCGCTTGAGCTTGAACTCCCTGGCTATGCTTGCCACCAGCTCGACCTCCGCCCCCACGAGGTTGATGGTGGCCGGCGCAACGTCGAGCCCCTCTAT
>DATACV010000341.1:0-4487 GCA_036258875.1 Rubrobacteraceae bacterium | reverse complement strand
GCCCTTACCTGGCGGGGGCTCGGGCGTCGGTGCCGTTCGTGCTCGCAACGCTGGTGCTCGGGATCTCCTTCGGGGTCCTCGCGCGGTCTCTGGGCTGGGGCGTCGTAGCCCCCACGGTGTTCTCGATAGTCGCCTTCTCGGGCTCGGCCCAGTTCGCGGTCGCCGCGGTGCTGGGATCGGGGGGCGGGGCGGTGGCCGCGATCGTGGCGGCGGTGCTGCTCAACGCCCGGTTCGGTCCTATGGGCGTGGCGGTGGCGCCCTACCTCAAGGGCGGCCCCATACGGCGCGCGCTCGAGGGCCAGGCGGTGGTGGACGCCTCCTGGGCTCTGGCGAGCCGCGGCGGGGGCCGCTTCGACCGGGAGTTCATGATCGGGGCCACCATCCCGCAGGGGGTAGCCTGGATCTCCGGCACCGCCATCGGGGCGGTGGGCGGCAACCTCATCGGGGACCCCGAGCGGCTGGGGCTCGACGTCATCTTCCCGGCCTTCTTCCTGGTCCTGCTCGCGGAAGAGCTCCGCGCCGGCAGGCAGGCGGTAGCGGTGGCGCTCGTGGCCGCCGCGCTCGCCCTCGCGCTGACGCCTTTCGCTCCCCCCGGCGTGCCGGTCATAGCAGCCTGCGCGGTAGCGCTCCTGGGTCTGAGGAGGTCGGCGTGACGACGCTGTGGGTCGCCATCGTGGGCGTCGCCCTGGCGAGCGCCGCCATCAAGGCCGCCGGCCCCGTGCTGGTCGGCGGGCGGGAGCTACCCCCGCGCGCCCTCTCGGTCGTCGCGCTTCTCGCCCCCGCGCTCTTGGCCGCGCTGGTCGTCACCGAGACCTTCGGGGAAGACGGGCACCTCGTTCTCGACGAGAGGGCCATCGGGGTGGCGGTCGCGGGAGCGGCGCTCGTCTTCCGGGCACCGGTGCTCGTAGCCGTTGCCCTCGCCGCCGTTACCACCGCGCTCGTTCGGGCCTTTGTCTAGGATGAGCCAAGTCTCGGGAGACTGCAGCGTTCTGGGTCTCCAGGGAGAAGGTCGAGATATTCGGCGGTACTCAGCGGATCGGCGTTGGTGCCGACGCAGAAGTGATGGCTTGTCTAAGGCGCATTCGCGGGCTCGACGGCACGCGGCGAAAGTAGAGTGCCTTCCCTGATAAGGAGGAGATTTCTGGTTCGAGTCCAGGCAGACTCACCCTTCGTACTCCGCTCACCTAAGGGATACGCGAGATACACAGTTCCGGTTCATCGGACCTCTCGGCACCAACCTGAGACCAACCCGTCTGCTTCGTTTACGTGATGTGTTTGCGAGTGGCACTCCGGGAGGAGTGCGACCGCGTGCTCGGCCGAAGCCACGAGAGCCATCCCTAAGCGGCCGTCCAGCCCCCGTCTACCAGCAGCACGGTCCCGGTCACGAAGCTTGAGGCTTTGGAGGCCAGGAAAACCGCCGGGCCGACTATCTCCCACGCCTCCCCGAACCTCCCCTGCGGCACGCGCCGTACGACCTCCCCGTACCACTCGCGGTCCTCCATGATCTGGCGCACGAGCGGGGTGGCGAAGTAAGCCGGGGCCAGGGCGTTGACCTGGACGCCGTGCGGCGCGAACTCAAGCGCGAGCACCCTGGTGAGCTGCACCACTGCGCCCTTGCTCGAGGCATAAGCCGCCTGGCGTTCCATGGCGACGAGGCCGAAGATCGAGGCCATGTTGATGATCTTGCCCCGGCCGTTGGGGACCATGAGCCCCCCGAAGGCCTTGGCGCAGTGGAAGAGCCCCTTGATGTTCACGTCCAGGACCTCCGCGAACTCCTCGGGCTCCAGCTCGAGAGCGGGCTTGCGGCGATTGACGCCTGGGACGTTTGCCGCGACATCCACCCGCCCCGCCCACCCTCGGGCCTCCTCCGCTGCGGAGCGCACGCTATCCCAATCCCGAACATCGAACCCTATGGCTATGCTCTCCCTGCCCATCTCGGAGACCTTCCTCGCCGTCTCTCGGGCCCCCTCGACGTTGATGTCGAGGCAAGCGACCTCCGCCCCGAAGCTCGCGTACCCCAGGGCGATGGCCTCCCCGAGCCCCGAAGCCGCCCCCGTCACGACGGCGCGTTGGCCGTCGAGGCGGAAGATTCGAGCTATGTCCTCCGGCAGGCCGGCTGTATGAGAGGCTTCCTCCGCCACATCGACCCCCTATCGTGGTCGGGCTCGACCTTACGCGTCCTCGGCATCCTAGGGATCGCCCTCGGCACCGTCAACCAGCGTTCGTCTCGGCGTACTCACCCTCGCCACGCGACTCCTCCTGGGTGCGGTCGAAAGGCCGTGGAGCCGGCGGGTAGTGGGTGTCGTCGGCGACGCGAGGGGTAGAGGGCGGCCTGACCAGGGTTTGTCTATTAGCCACCTGGCGGCTCGTGGTCCCTCATCGGTTCTCCCGGCTGTGAGGGAGACTTTTCCCGAGTCAGTGCGTAGTACAAGCAAATGTAGGCTATCAGATCGAGGCGTAACTATGCGTGATCCTGCACTGGCGGCGGTTCTCAGCTTGGTCATCCCAGGGGTGGGGCAGCTTTACAACGGGCGTATCCTGGCCGGCATCCTGTGGCTCATCATTACACCGGGCCTGTGGATCGGCACGGGAGGGCTGCTCGGGTGGGTCTGCCACCTTATCGCGGCCTACACCGCCTACTCCTACGCCAGCGACAACCGGGTGCGCGCCTGAGAGCCCGGCGCGGCGCCCCGCTCATGGGCTTCGGAAGCATTCGGGTCCCGCTGGACCATCGTAGCCCGGGGTCGGTAGAGGATCCACGACTCTTCGGGCGTCTGGTCAGGGGCGCATAAAGACGACACCCTGGCCTTCTCCTTCCCCGAACTGCCGATCGGGCCGATCCATAGGCCCCGACGGAAACTCTTTCCCATCTAGCCTGGCCGTAGACCGCAGCTGCGAAATTATTCCAATAGATCCGACGCACACCGCGGGCCGCCGGATCGGTGCCAAGGAGGCCAGACCAAATTGGGGGTTGACCCTCACACCGTGTTAGGCCGTAGACTTGGGGCGTCATGTTGAGCATTGGACACTTCGCTAGACACGGCCGCGTATCGGTACGCATGCTGCGGCACTACGACGCGATCGGACTGCTCCGACCGGCGTACGTGGACGAGATGACCGGATACCGCTCGTACGACGCCGAGCAACTGTCGCGGCTGAACCGGATCGTCGCTCTCAAGGGCCTGGGATTCACCCTCCAGCAAGTGCGGTCAATCCTGGACGACGAGGTGAGCGTCGAGGAGCTGCGCGGGATGTTGCGGCTGCGACAGGCCGAGCTACAGTCGCGCATCGCGACGGACACCGCCCGGATGGCGCAGGTCGAAGCGAGGCTCCAGATCATCGAGAAGGAGGGCGCAATGCCCGCCGACGAGGTTCAGATCAAACGGATCCAGGCAGTCCGGGTCGCTGAGCTCACCGCCACCGCGGCGAGCTTCGAGCCCGAGTCCATCAGCCCGGTCATCGGGCCGCTCTACGACGAACTATCCCGCCGGCTCGACCGCGCGGGGCTGACCCCCACCGGCCCGGCGATCGCCTGCTACGAGGACTCCCCGGACGGCGACGGGGTCCTCGTCCACGCTACCCTTCCGGTCGAGGCCGATCCCGGCGAGGACCACGACTTCGCGATCGTGGACCTGCCCGAGCTCGAGCAAGCTGCCACGATCTTGCACCGCGGCTCCATGGACAACGTCATGCCGACCATCCAGACGCTGGCCCGCTGGATCGACGCGAACGGCTACCGCTCCGTTGGTTACAACCGCGAGCTCTACATCGAGTGCCGCCAGGATAGGGATGCGTGGGTCACGGAGCTCCAAGAACCGATCACCACTAACTGAAAGGCTTGCCTAGATATGCACGAGACAATCTTCCAGTCGGCGACCGACGCGGCGCGAGCGCTGGGCCGCAAGGAACTCTCTTCTCGCGAGCTCACCGAGATGCTGCTCGCGCGCATCGAAGCCGCCAACCCCGCGCTGAACGCCGTCGTTGAGTCACGGCGCGCGGCCGCGTTGCAAGAAGCTCTGGCCGCCGACGAAGCGACCGCCCGCGGCGAAGAAGTCGGGCCCCTGCACGGCGTGCCCATAACGATCAAGGACACTTTCAACGTCGCCGGACTGCACACCACCTGGGGCAATCCCGCCTTCAAGGAATTCGTCGCGGACTCTGATGCCACGGTCGCGCGGCGCTTGAAGGAGGCGGGTGCGATCATCGTCGGTAAAACGAACGTGGCGTTCATGCTGGGTGACTTCGGGCAGACCGCCAACGGGCTCCACGGCGTCACCAACAACCCGTGGGATACGACGCGCACGCCGGGCGGCTCCTCCGGAGGAGCGGCGGCAGCACTATCTGCGGGGATGTCGTTCCTCGAATACGGAACTGACCTGGTGGGCTCCGTTCGCATCCCGGCGAGCCTCTGCGGCGTCTACGGGCTGAAGCCGAGCGTCGGGATCGTCCCGTTGACCGGGTTCCAGCTACCCGGTCCCCCGCCGCTC
>DATACV010000340.1:0-3722 GCA_036258875.1 Rubrobacteraceae bacterium | reverse complement strand
GCTCGCCGAGGGCCCCGAGGCCCTCTCCAGCGCCGAGCTGCTCGGCATACTCTTCGGGACGGGCAGTTCAGAGAAGACCGCGGTGGAGCTCGCCAGCGAGGTGATCTCCGAGAACGGCGACCTCTTCGGGCTCTACAACGTGAGCGTCCACGACCTCGTGCAGACGCGCGGGATCGGCGAGGCCAAGGCCTGCATCATCCTGGCCGCCGTCGAGTTCGGCAAGCGGCTCGGGAGGGTCCGCAACCCTGGACGCCCCGTGATATCATCCCCCGCGGACGTCGACGGGCTCTTGAGGGGGCGGATCGCCAATCTTGATCGGGAGAACTTCGTCGCCGTGCTCTTGAACACGAAAAACGAAGTCATAGGGTTCCCGACGATCTCGGTCGGCACCCTCTCGGCGTCTCTGGTCCATCCCAGGGAGGTCTTCAAGCCGGCCATCCGGGCGAGCGCGGCGGGCGTCGTGCTCGCGCACAACCACCCGTCCGGCAGGGTCGAGCCGAGCCGCGAGGACCGCGAGGTAACCGAGAGGCTCACCGGCGCCGCGGAGATTATCGGGATCGAGGTGCTGGACCACGTGATCCTAGGCGACGGGTACTTCAGTATGAAGGAGCACGGGATGCTCTAGCCGCTTTGGTACCGTCCACACCAGACAGCGTGAGGCTTCAGGACGCATTGGCGGAAGGAGACTCGAACAAGGATCGTTGCACGCCCTCGCCGCTCTCCTTGCCTGGGTTAGGTTGGTTGTATGCCGCAAAGCCGGGTCGAATTATGAGGGTTTCTCTCATCTCACTCACGGTATCGGTCGATATCAGTGTCCTTATACTCAAGATACCCGCCCAAGTTAATGTATGGTGCGCTTGCCAGCTCAGCAGCGCGAACCATATCGGCTGTTAAGTAGTACATCCAGTAATCGTCAAATACTTCATCGCCTAGAGCGGCGAATGGACCATAACCGGCATGGAGATCTGAAATCTGCGATCTCTTCTTCGCTCATGGCCAGAGCTAATGATAACGATTCGTTCCCGCGAGGACATCGCTGCGCTGAGCGTTGCTTTCACAGTGGCGATCGGCTCGTGTTATCATCGCCGCCGAGCAGCAGCGAAGTCGGCTAATGCGTTGGCTGCCTCCGGAGGGTAGTATCGCGGTTGCTTAAGTGCGAGAATAAGACGCCGACCGCGTAGAGGCGGTGAGGGGTCGTCAACTACGAACAACGGGGCGCGAATGTTTGGAGGACTGTTCGGCAGGGACGTTGCGATTGACCTGGGCACAGCGAACACGCTCGTGTTCGTCAAGGGGCACGGGATCGTGCTCTCCGAGCCCTCGGTGGTCGCCATAGACCAGAAGACGGAGAAGGTGGTCGCGGTGGGCTCCGCGGCCAAGCGAATGCTCGGCAGGACCCCGGGCAACATCGTGGCGATGAGGCCCCTCAAGGACGGCGTGATCGCCGACTTCGAAGTGACCGAGAAGATGCTCTCCTACTTCATCCGCAAGGTCCAGCCCCAGAGGCGCCTGTTCAGGTCCCTGATCGGCCCGCGCGTCGTGGTCTGTGTCCCGTCGGGCGTTACCGGCGTCGAGCTCAGGGCCGTCAAGGAGGCGACGGAGTCGGCAGGCGCGCGCCAGGCTTACACCATCGAGGAGCCTCTGGCGGCGGCGATAGGCGCGGGGCTGCCCGTCAACGAGGCGCAGGGGTCCATGATCATAGACATCGGCGGCGGCACGAGCGAGGTCGCCGTGATCTCTTTAGGCGGTATCGTCACGAAGTCCTCCATCCGCATAGCCGGCGACGACATAGACGACGCGATCGCTACCTACATCCAGAAGGAGTACAAGCTGGCCGTCGGCACTCAGACCGCCGAGCAGCTCAAGATAGAGCTCGGGAGCGCCTTCAGGCTGGAGGAGGAGGAGTCGGCCGAGATCAGGGGCCGCGACCTCGTCACGGGCCTCCCCAAGACGATCGTGATCACCTCCGAGGAGTGCCGTGAGGCCATCGGCGTTCCGGTCGACGCGATTATCGCCGCGGTGCGGGACACCCTGGACCGCACACCCCCCGAGCTCGCGTCGGACATCATGGACCGGGGGATCGTACTCGTGGGGGGCGGGGCGCTGCTCAGGCACCTGGACGAGCGCCTGAGGCGCGAGACGGGCATCCCGGTCCACGTCGCCGACGACCCGCTGATGTGCGTGGCCATCGGCAGCGGTCGCTCCCTCGAGGAGATAGATTCGTACCGCGGCGCTCTCTCCTCCGACTAGCCGTCTTGGGAAGGAGGAAGTCCAGCGCGGCGGGCGGGCTGGCTGCCCTCTTTATCCTGTGCGTGGCTAGCCTCGCGCTCTTCACCGTCTACGTGAAGGAGGGGAGCGGCGGGCCGCTGCACACGGTGCAGCTCGGCGCCGCGGAGGTCCTCAAGCCCGTGCGCGGCGTCGTCGCCACCATCGTCGAGCCCGTGCAGGAGGCGGGAGAGCGCGTCACGGGCGCCTTCGACAAGAGCGACGAAGAGGCGCTCCAGCAGAGGCTGCGCCAGACGCAGGGCCTCGCCGCCCAGGCCTCGCGCCTGGAGCGGGAGAACGCCAGGCTGCGCGAGCTCCTCGAGGGGGAGAGGTCCTTCTACGAGTACGGGCCGCTGGCCCGGGTGGTCGCGCCCGTCAGCGACCAGTTCACCAACAGGATCCAGATAGACGTCGGCTCCGAGGACGGGATAAAGCCCCAGATGCCCGTCGTGGTCGGCGAGAACACGCTCATCGGGCGCACCACGGACAAGGTCAGCCGCGGCACGTCCCAGGTCATGCTCGTCACCGACCGGGAGTTCCGCGCCGGGGTCAGGATAATACCGCCGGCCGAGTTCGACCCTTCCTCGGGCCGGCTCAGCCCCGCGGTCACCGCCCCGAACGTCTCTTACGGCGAGGGGCTTCTCGGGACGAACCTCGAGGGGTACTTCGGGGTCGAGTACGTCGACCTGAGCTCCCGCGCCGAGAAGGGCGACTACGTGGTAACCAGCGGCCGGGCCGGGAACAGGGAGCTCCTGTTCCCGCCGGGGCTCTTCGTCGGGACCATCGAGTCGGTCAGCTCGCAGGATATAGACCAGTACAAGAAGATAGTCGTCGAGCCGGCCATGGACGCCGACGACCTCGAAGAGGTGCGCGTCATCACCGAGTGGGGACCCGGTCCCGGGGTCCCGGGCTAGGATGGAGCAGGGATCCGTGGTCCGCGCCGCCGTCGTCGTCGCGTGCGCTGCGCTCCTCGAGGCCGTCCTCGGCCCCTACCTCACCCTGGGTTGGATCTCCCCGCAGCTCATGGTGCTAGGCGTCGTCTTCGCAGTCGCGCCCTTGAGGGACCTGCAGGCAGTCCTGCTCGGCTTCTTCGGGGGTGTGCTCTTCGACGCCCTGGGCGGCGGGCTCTTCGGGGTCGGCGCCTTGAGCGGTCTGGTGGCGGGGATCCTGTCCGCGCGCGCCGGCGATGTCAGGCCCAAGGGCGCCGAGAGGCTGCTGCTCGCACAGGTCGTCGCCGTCTCCGTGGCCTTCTACGACCTGACCTACCTGACGGCCCTGAACCTCGCCGGGCTCGCGGCCCCGCCCTTCGGCGAGTACGCCGTGGCGGGTGTGATCCCGGACGTGGCGTTGAACGCCCTCCTCGCCTACCTCGTCGGTGGTTGGTTGCTGAGCGTGGGCCGCGACAAGGCCCGGGGCTGGGAAGAGCGATGACGCTTACCCGCAAGGAGGCGAAGGCC
>DATACV010000339.1:0-2769 GCA_036258875.1 Rubrobacteraceae bacterium | reverse complement strand
TTCGGCCGCGAGGACGACGAGCTCGAGCGCTTCCGCACCGAGAGCGAGGAGTCGTTGAGGGCGAGCGTGGACTCGTCGCTCATCGAGGCCAAGTTCAGCATCCTGCTAGGCCTCGTAGGCGGTTTCGGGACCGCGCTCGTGCTGTACTTCGCGGCCCTGCAGGTGCTCTCCGGCGCCCTCTCGGTCGGCCAGCTCACCGTCTTCATAGCCTACCTCGGCCTCTTCCTCTCCCCGTTGTGGGCCCTCAGCCGGCAGGCGAACCAGATCGGCAAGTCGCTCGTCTCGGGGGAGAGGATCGTCGAGCTACTGGGCGCCGAGCCTTCGGTCAAGGAGCTTCCCGGCGCCCGCGCCGCGCCCCTCTTCGATGGCAGGGTAACCTTCGATGACGTCCACTTCGCCTACGAGGACGAGGCGGGGGAGATCTTGAAGGGGATGAACTTCGACGTCGAGGCCGGGAGCCGCGTCGCGCTCGTGGGCCTGAGCGGGGCCGGCAAGACCACCGTGACGAGCCTCATCGCCCGCCTCTACGACCCGCAAGCGGGGCGCGTGCTGGTAGACGGCGAAGACGTCAGGGGCTTCACCCTCAAGTCGTTGCGGGACTCCATCACCTTCGTGCCGCAGGAGCCGATGCTCTTCCGGGCCTCGGTCGCCGAGAACATCGGCTACGGGAAGTCCGGGGCGACGCGCGCCGAGATCGCGCACGCCGCCGAGCTCGCAGGCGCCGACGAATTTATCCGGGGGCTGCCAGAGGGCTACGACACCCTCCTCTCGGAGCGTGGAGAGAGCTTGTCCGGCGGACAGAGACAGCGCATCTCCATAGCGCGGGCGATGCTGCGGGAGAGCCCGATCCTGATCCTGGACGAGCCCCAGTCCGGCCTCGACGCCGAGGCCGCGGGCGCCGTGGAGGAGAGCTGGCGCGCGCTAACGGAGGGACGCACCACCTTCGTCATAGCCCACGAGCTCAGGCTGGTGAGCAGCGTGGACAGGATCCTCGTGGTCGAGGACGGCCGCGTCGCCGAGGCCGGCTCTCACGAGGAGCTCCTCGCCTCGGACGGCCTCTACGCCAGGCTATACGCCCTGCAAGAACGCGACCCCGTACAACCGTGAGGAAGAACCTTTGAGAGAGCTGCTAATACTCTGCATCATCCTGACCCTAGCGGTCGTAGCCATCTACATCTCGTTCGCGTCTTAGCACGCAGCCTCCCTCCGGTCGCCAGCTTTCAGCACGCTCCAGCCTTCGGCTTCAGCTCGTCAGCACGCGTCGGGCCTTGTAAACAAGGCCCTCGCTCTCAGCCATCAGCTTCTTCCCTTTCGGCGTCTCCCGAAGCGCCTTGCGCGGCCGCCTCGGATGGCGTAGCGGAGCGTGGCCACAGAGGACAAGCCGACAAGCCCGCGTAGCGGGCGTGCTGAGAGCCTGCGATGCAGGCGTGCTGATAGTTGGCGCAGCCAGCGTGCTCACCCGTCGTCAGACGGGTAACTCCGCGCGTACCACGGTTCCCCCACCGGGCGAGCTCTCGACCCCGAGCGTGCCCCCGAGACCCTGCGTCCGCTCGCGCATCGAGCGCAGCCCCAGGTGGCCAGGGAACTCGCCCCCCGTGTCGAAGCCGACACCGTCGTCCGAGACCTCGAGCGTTATCCGTCCGGGCTCGCACCATATCTTGAGCCCCACGTTGTTCGCCCTGGCGTGCTTGACGGTGTTGTGCAGCGCCTCCTGGGCTATGCGGTAGAGGGCCTCCTTGATCTCGGGCGTGGCCTCAGGCTCCTCGCACAGGGAGGTCTCCACCGAGATCTCGTGCCGCGCCCTCAGGGCCGCCGCCTGCTTCTCGAGCGCGGCCACGAGCCCCTCGGTCTCCAGTGACTCCGGCCTGAGCTCGAAGATGAGGGCCCGCATCTCGGCGAGGCCTGCCTCGGCTAGAGAGAGGACGTAGTCGAGGGGATCGGCCGCCAGCCGCGGGTTCTGGTCGAGGAGCTTGCGGGCGGTCTTGGCCCCCAGGGCTATGCCGTAGAGCGCCTGGGAGACCGAGTCGTGCAGCTCGCGGGCCAGGCGTTGCCTCTCTTCGAGGGCCGCCTTGCCGCCGGCCTCGGCGAAGAGACGGGAGTTCTCGAGCGCGACGGCGGCCTGGTCGGCGATGGCCCTGAGGAAGACCTGCTCGTCCTCGCCTGGCTCCTCCCCGGGGAGGTAGCAGAAGAACATGGCGCCCACCGTCCGGTAGCGGGAGACGAGCGGCAGGCTGTAGGTGATGTCCCAGGGCACCTCGCGCACGAAGCGGTGCACCGGTGCGTAGCCCGGGCTCTCGAGCAGGTACCGGCGGAGGTCGCGCAACAAGACGGGCTCCCGGGTGCGGATGGCCCGCAGGCTCGGGGACGGGGCGCCCATGCGGTAAGACTCTTGCAGGCCCTCTGTGTAGCCCTCGGGGAGGCCGTACGAGCCGAACAGGTGGAGCGCCTCGTCCTTCTCGTCGACGAGGACTACCCCGCAGGCGACGGCGGTGCTCGCGTTCACCGCGCTCTGCGCCAGCACGTTCAGGGTATCCTGGGCGGGCAGGTCGAAGGCCAGGTTGGCGGCGATGCGCGAGAGGGTCGCCACGCGCTCCTCGAGCAGGCGCTGAGCCCGCGCCCGCTCGGTGATGTCGTGGGCGACCACGCAGATCGTCTCTCTCCCGTTACGGAGGATGATGCTCCCGCTCGCCTCGACCTCCAGGAGGGAGCCGTCCTTGCGCCGGTACTCCCGCTGCCCGATCGTGGTGTGACCCTCCCGCAGCGTCCGCC
>DATACV010000338.1:0-4490 GCA_036258875.1 Rubrobacteraceae bacterium | reverse complement strand
GGGATCACCGACCGCGCCGTCTACAGCGCGGCGAAGGGCGCGATCCTCTCTCTGACCCGCGCGGCGGCCATAGACCACGTCGAGGAGGGCGTGCGGGTCAACTGCATAGCCCCCGGCACCGTGGACACCCCCTGGATAGGCCGCATAACGAGCGGCTACGACGACCCCGAACGGGCCCGCGCGAACATGCAGGCGCGCCAGCCGCACGGTAGGTTCGTCACCCCCGAGGAGATTGCCGCCATGGCCGCCTACCTCGCCTCCGACGAGTCGGCCTCGTGCATCGGGGCGTGCATGGTCGTGGACGGCGGCGTCACCGCCCGTTGAACGAGACGCACAAACGGGTAGTCGAAGAGGGCTACGACCGCATGGCCGAGAGCTACCTGGGGAGCAAGGACCCCGAAGATCCCACGACGCTGGCGGCGCTGGAAGAGCTCGCCCAGGGGCTCCCAGCCGGCGCGGCCGTCCTCGACCTGGGCTGCGGCGCGGGCGTCCCGGTGACCCGCTGGCTCGCGGATCACGGGTTCGCGGTGACCGGCGTGGACTTCTCGGCCCGCCAGCTGGAGCTGGCCCGAAGGCTCGTGCCGGCCGCCAACTTCCTCAGAGCCGACATGACGGACCTGGACTTTCCGCCGGAGAGCTTCGACGCGGTGGTCGCCTTCTACTCCATCATTCACGTGCCACGCGCCGAGCACCCCGCGCTGCTGGAAGATGTTCGTCGCTGGCTGAGACCCGGCGGGGCCTTCCTCGCGACCTGGGCGCTCGGCGCGTGGGAGGGCGAGGAGGAGGACTGGGAGGGCTGGGGCGCCCCCATGCGGTGGAGCCACTACGGCGAAGAGGCCAACCTGAGGATGCTGCGCGAGCCCGGTTTCGAGGTCGTCTCCGCGGAGGCGCGGACCGGTAAAGGGACGGGGGATCTCGAGGAGACGTGGCTGTGGGTTTTCGCCCGAAGAGGAGGATAGGATCTTGACCACCATAACCGACGTAGTAGCCCTCGACGTCCGCTTCCCCACCTCGCAGGATCTCTCCGGCTCCGACGCGATGAACGAGGCCCCGGACTACTCGGCTGCCTACGTCATCCTCAAGACCGACGCCGGTCTCGAGGGCCATGGCCTAACCTTCACCATCGGGAGGGGGAACGAGCTCTGCGTGGCGGCGATCCGGTCCCTCGGCCACCTCGTCGTCGGCGAGACGCTGGAGTCTTTCGCGCAGGATATGGGAGCCTTCTGGCGCCGGGTGACGGGCGACAGCCAGCTCAGGTGGGTAGGGCCCGAGAAGGGCGTGATCCACCTCGCTACCGCGGCGATAGTGAACGCGGTCTGGGACCTCTACGCCAAGGCCGAGGGCAAGCCGCTCTGGAAGCTGCTCTCGGACATGAGCCCGGAGGATCTAGTCTCGTGCGTGGACTTCCGCTACATCACCGACGCCATAACCCCGGACGAGGCGCTCGAGATCCTGCGCCGCAACGAAACCACGAAGCCCGAGCGCGAGAGGGAGATGCTCGAGCACGGCTACCCTGCGTACACGACGAGCGCGGGCTGGCTGGGGTACCCGGACGAGAAGATAAGGCGCCTGAGCCGCGAGGCCGTAGCGGAGGGTTGGGGGCACGTCAAGATAAAGGTAGGGCGCGACCTCGATGACGACGCGAGGCGGGCGGCCATCATCAGAGAGGAGATAGGACCCGACAGGAAGCTGATGATGGACGCGAACCAGGTCTGGGACGTGGACGAGGCCATACGGAACATGGAGCGTCTCGCGGAGTTCGATCCGTGGTGGATCGAGGAGCCCACAAGCCCCGACGACGTCCTGGGCCACGCGAGGATAGCCCGCGCCGTCGCTCCCATAGGCGTCGCGACCGGCGAGCACGGCATGAACCGCGTCCTCTTCAAGCAGCTCATGCAGGCTGACGCCATAAGCTTCTGCCAGATAGACTCGTGCCGCCTGGGCGGGGTGAACGAGGTCATCGCGGTGCTCCTGCTCGCGGCGAAGTTCGACGTCCCGGTCTGTCCGCACGCCGGCGGCGTTGGCCTGTGCGAGTACGTCCAGCATCTCTCCATCTTCGACTACGTCTGCGTGAGCGCGTCGCTGGAGGATCGCGTCCTGGAGTACGTGGACCACCTGCACGAGCACTTCCTCGACCCGGTGCGGATCAGAGACGGCCGCTACGTGCCGCCCGAGCGCCCCGGCTACTCTATCGAGATGTACCCCGAGTCGCTCGAGACCCACGAGTTCCCCAAGGGGAGCGCCTGGGCCGCCCCGGAGAGGAGCGCCACTTGAACGGTCGGGTCGCGGCGGTCCTGGGCGTCGGTCCCGGCCTCGGGTCGTCGGTCGCCCGGCGCTTCGCCGGCGAGGGCTTCGCGGCGGCGCTCATGGCGCGCAGCGAGGAGAGCGTCGCGGGGGCGCGGGAGGAGATCGAAGACCTGGGCGGCACGACGCTCTTCGTCTCCACCGACGCCACGGACCCTGTCTCGGTCGCCTCTGCCTTCGAGAGGGTGCGCGCCGAGCTCGGCGACCCCGAGGTTCTCGTCTACAACGCCGGCGCATTCCAGATGGGCGGCATACTCGAGCTAGAGCCGGAGAAATTCGACGAGTGCTTCAGGGCCAACTGCGCTGGCGCCTTCTACGCCGCGAGGCAGGTGCTGCCGGCTATGGTGGAGAGGGGGCATGGGACCATCCTGCTCACCGGGGCGACGGCAGCGTTACGCGGCTCGGCCCGGTTCGCGGCGCTCGCGGTCGGCAAGTTCGGCCTGAGGGCGCTGGCACAGTCGATGGCGCGCGAGTTCGGTCCGCAGGGGGTACACGTGGCGCACGTGATCATAGACGGCCAGATCGACACCCCCAGGGTACGCGGGATGTACCCGGATCGCGAGGCGCACACCATGCTCTCCCCCGACGCCATCGCCGAGGCGTACTGGCAGCTCCACTCCCAGGACCCTACCGCCTGGACGCTCGAGCTCGACCTGCGCCCAGCGGTGGAGAGCTTCTGAGGCTCGCTGCAGCGGGAACCACGCAGGAGCTCGACACGCGACGTCCACCGGGACGACTTTGAGGGGTACGTCTGGCTCCCGGGAAGCTGGCTCAGAGGACCTGGCGCGTAGGCTTTAGCCGGTCCTTCGCCCGGCTATACGCGCCGCTACAGACTCGAAGGCGATCCTCTCCGCCGTGTCGTCCAGGGGCTCGAGCTCGAAGGAGTCGTCCACCTGACGCAAAGCGTTCAGGATCAGCTGGTCGGTGAGCCAGGGGTTCTTGGGCAAGAGCGAGCCGTGCAGGTAGGTGCCGTAGGCGTTGAGGCGCCGGGCGCCCTCGGTGCCGTCCCTGCCGTTGTTGCCGAAGCCAACGACCACCTCCCCAAGGGGCTCTACGCCGTCGCCGAGGTAGGTGCGGCCACCGTGGTTCTCGAAGCCGACGATCTCGCGCACCTGGTCGTCCTCAGGACCGCGCACCTTTACGAGGACGTTGCCGATCAGGCGCTCCTCGTCCGGCTTGCGCGGCTCGGTGTGGAGGTCGAAGGCGCCGATGCCGGGAAGCTTCTGGCCCTCTGGAGTCTCGTAGTAGTGCCCCATCATCTGGTAGCCGCCGCAGACCCCGAGGACGACGCCACCCCCTTCGACGATGGCCCGCAGGTCGGCGCCCTTCTTACCGGAGAGGTCCTCGACGAGGAGCGCCTGCTCCCTGTCCTGCCCACCGCCGAAGAGGAAGAGGTCGCACCCGGTCGGCCTTATGCTCTCCCCGAGGCCCACGTCCACCACCTCGGCCGGGATGCCGCGCCACTCGCAGCGCTTCTTTATGGAGATGACGTTCCCGCGGTCGCCGTAGAGGTTCATCATGTCCGCGTAGAGGTGATGAATTGTGAGCTTCAACGCCCCTCCCTTCGTTCGTCGCTATCAGCTATCAGCCCTCAGCGGTCAGCAAGAGGGCACGGTTCGTCGCCGCTCATCGCCTGTCGATGCCTTCGCGGGCAAGCGGTTTCGCAAGCTGCTGCCCGGAGACGATCCGAACGGGGAAACTGATGGCTGACAGCTTTATACATCTTCCCAAAACGGATGCGTGTAGCCGAGCTCGCTCAAGGTCTTGCGGATCTCGAGCATCGCGGTGTAGGTCGGCAGGACGTAGAGGGTCTCGCCCGGGGGCGTCGCCTCCAGGGCCTTCTTTATCGCCCGCTCGAGGTCGGGGATTACCGTGCCCACGGGGAGGTCGGCGTACTTGAGACGCACGGCCATGTCCTCGGCCCGGGTGCCGGCGACCATCAAGGGGGAGGCGCCCTTGGTCCGGGCCTCGACGCGGGCTTCGGCGAGCATCTCGAAGTCCACGTCCCAGAGCCACGAGACGTCGCGGCCGTCGGCGTGGTTGTCGTTTATGGCTATGAGGACGTGGCGGGCCTCGGCGCCCGATACGAAGGTGCGCAGGATCTCGTTGAAGCCCACGGGGTTCTTTATGAGGAGCAGGAACGCCTCCCTGTCCCCCGCCTTCACCCGCTCGACCCGCCCGAACGC
>DATACV010000337.1:0-2634 GCA_036258875.1 Rubrobacteraceae bacterium | reverse complement strand
CCGCGCCCCACTTCGAGCGGATGCCGGACGGCGCGATCCTCGCGAACGCCGGCGGGGTGGACGTGGAGATAGACGTGGAGGGGCTGAGGAGTACTTCCTCCGACGTCCGCGAGGTGCGTCGCAACGTCGAGGAGTTCACGAACCCCGACGGCCGGAAGCTGCACCTGATCGGCGGCGGCATGGTCGTGAACCTGACGGCCGGGGACGGGCACCCGGTGGAGATCATGGACCTCACCTTCGCCATCCAGGCGCTCTGTGCCCACCACCTGGCCGCCAACCACGCCTCGATGCAGAACAGGGTGCACCTCCTCCCGGGCGAGATAGACGACGAGGTGGCCCGCATCAAGCTCGACGCCGTGGGCATGGGCGTGGACTCTCTGACGCCGGAGCAGGAGCGTTTCCTCGCGAGCTGGCGCGAGTAGGGTCGGTTCGCGAAGCGCCCCTACTCCTCGACCTTCACGTAGTAGCCCTCGCTGGGTGGGGCGTAGATGAAGCCGGCGTTCCGGGAGCCTAGAGCCGTGTTGACGATGACCGCACCCCCGAGGTAATCCAGGACCTCCGAGGTGTCGGTGAACTCCACCGAGACGACGTCGTAGGCGGCGTAGCGGGCCTTCAGGTCGCGGGTGATGAGCGTGAAATCCTCCTCGCCGCGCGAGCGGGTGTCCACGAGGAGCTGCGCGGACCTGGTCCCGGCCCCCTCTTTGGAGGTCTCCTCCAGGATCTCGTATCCGGGCACCGCCTCGGGCCGCTCGAAGCTCCCTACCCGGATCTCGGCGAGCGCCCGGGAGGCCCTGCGCTGCGCCTCCTCGAAGACCCCGGGCGCGGGACGGACCTCGGGCGTCTCCAGCGCGGTAACCGGCCCCTCTCCGGCCTGCCACACGAGAACGGCGGCGAAGCTGAGGAGGACCGCCGCCCCTATCACGCCAGTCTTCCCGATGGGCGTAGCGTCTATCCGGAGAAGAAGCCGGTGGTGTCCCAGATCAGGAAGAGGCCCTGGCTCGTCGGGTCGTGGGAGACGCTGACGAGCTTCCAGCTGTGCCTGGCGTTCTCGTTGATCGCCTCCTGCAGCGCGGCCAGCGAGGCACCCTCCCCGCCGCCGGGGAGCGGCACGTACTCGGCGTGGTAACGCTCGGGCTCCGGCACGCCGTGGGCTTCTCTCTCTCGCTCTGCCATAGCTACCCTCCCTTTCCGTGAGTGGCTGGCCGAATGATAGCCTTTCGGGACTATCCGCGCGAACGCCGGACTTCGTGTGAACGGTTGAGCTATCCGGCTTGCGCGATGTATTAGAATAAGAGTGGTTGAAGATTCGTATATAAGAGGAGCATTTGGGATGTCCGAAACTTACGACGTGGTGATCGTGGGCTCAGGCCCGGCGGGGTACACGGCGGCCCTGTACGCTGCGCGCGCCAACCTCGACGTGCTGATGTTCCAGGGTTTCGAGGTCGGCGGGCAGCTCATGCTCACCTCGGACGTGGAGAACTACCCGGGCTATCGCGAGGGCGTGATGGGCCCTGACATGATGGACGACTTCGAGGCGCAGGCAGCCCGCTTCGGGGCGAAGATGCGCCCGGAGAACGTCGAGAGGGTCGACCTCTCCGAGCGCCCGTTCAAGCTGTGGGCCGAGGGCGAGGAGGAGCCCGTCCTCGCGAGGTCTGTCGTCATCGCCACCGGGGCCAAGGCCAAGTGGCTCGGGCTCCCCGGCGAGCAGCGCCTCATGGGCCGCGGCGTGAGCGGCTGCGCCACCTGCGACGGCTTCTTCTTCAAGGACAAGCGGGTAGCGGTCGTCGGCGGCGGGGACACGGCGATGGAAGAGGCGCTCTTCCTCACCAAGTTCGCCGGCGAGGTGCTCCTGATCCACCGCCGCGACGAGTTCCGGGCCTCCAAGATCATGCTCGAGAGAGCCCGCAACAACCCCACGATCACCTTCCTCACCGACACGGTGGTACAGGACATCCTGGGCGAGGAGGGGGTCGAGGGGATAAGGGTCAAGAACACGAAGACCGGCGCCGAAAGCGACCTCGAGGTGGACGGCTTCTTCGCGGCGATAGGCCACGCCCCGGCGACCGACCTCTTCAAGGGCCAGGTCGAGATGGACGAGGGCGGCTACGTCATTCAGAAGGAGCACACCATGACGAGCGTGCCCGGCGTGTTCGCCGCCGGCGACGTCTCGGACAAGCGCTACCGTCAGGCCGTCACCGCCGCCGGCGACGGCTGCCGCGCGGCCATAGACGCCGAGCGCTGGCTCGAGGAGCAGGGCGAGGCCGAAGGGGCAGAGGACCCGGCCGTCTGGAACGCCGAGAAGGAGCGCGACGCGGCGAGCCTGTAATCCCTAACTTCAGGCCACGGAGAGCGCCCCCGTCACAGCGGGGGCGCCCTCCGTGGCCGGAAGCAGGGGTGGTTCGCGAACCATCCTTGCGCCGTTACAGGCTCGCCGCGTCCCGCTCCTTCTCGGCGTGCCAGACGGCGGGATCTTCGGCTCCTTCGGCCTCGCCCTGCTCCTCGAGCCAGCGCTCGGCGTCTATGGCCGCGCGGCAGCCATCGCCGGCGGCGGTAACAGCCTGGCGGTAGCGCTTGTCCGAGACGTCGCCCGCGGCGAAGACGCCGGGCACGCTCGTCATAGTGTGCTCCTTCTGG
>DATACV010000336.1:0-2186 GCA_036258875.1 Rubrobacteraceae bacterium | reverse complement strand
GTCGTAGGCCTCCTTGCGCTCGGCGAAGCCCATGTTCTCCTGGATCAGGCCGACCTTCAGGCCGAGGAACTCGTAGATCTCGCCCATCCAGTTCGCGTCGCGCCTGGCCAGGTAGTCGTTGACGGTGACGATGTGGACGCCTCTGCCGCCCAGGGCGTTGAGGTAGACGGGCATGGTGGCGGCGAGCGTCTTGCCCTCGCCGGTCTTCATCTCGGCGATCTTACCCTCGTGCAACACTATGCCGCCCATGATCTGCACGTCGAAGGGCCGCATCCCAAGGGTACGCCTCGAGGCCTCGCGCACGACGGCGAAGGCCTCCGGCAGTATGTCGTCGAGCCCCTCTCCCCTGCCGAGGCGCTCGCGGAACTCGTCGGTCTTCGCGGCTAGAGAGCCGTCGGAGAGGCCCTCGACCTCGGGCTCCAGCGCCGAGACGGCCTCCACGCGCTGCTGGAGGACCTTCAGCTTCCGGCCCTCGCCCATCCTCAATATCTTCGTCAGCAAATTAGCCAATGATCAACACCAACCTCGAATCAACGCACCCGGCGACGGCCGCCCGTGTGCGGTCCGTCCTCCCCTAGTTTAAGATATCGGGGGCTATTTTGCGGGCTCGATGAGCCCGTAGTCGCCGTCCCTGCGCCTGTATACAACGTTTATGTCGCCGGTCTCGGCGCTCGTGAAGACGAAGAAGTCGTGGTCGAGGAGCTCCATCTGCAAAACTGCTTCCTCCGCGCTCATCGGCTTCATCTGGAACTGCTTGGTGCGGACTATGCGCGCCTCGACCTCTTCTTCCTCCTCGACGACGAAGGGTTCCGCCGGGGCAGGCTGCTCGGCGTGGGAGCCCTTGATCTGGCCGTGCCAGCGGTCTATCTGGCGTCCCCGGTAGCGCCTCACCTGGCGCTCGAGCTTGTCCGACATGCGGTCTATGGAGGCGTACATGTCCTGGGAGGCCTCCCGCGCCTTGAGGACCGACCCGTTGATGAACAGGGTGGCCTCGGCGACCTCGGGGTCCGGGATCGAGGGGTTGCGCTCGTGGATCAGCTCGACCTCCGCTCGGGAGACGCTGCGCCCGTCGTCGAAGAACTTGCTGACGCGCTCGACCTTCTCGAAGGCGTAGCGCTCCAGCGCCTCCGTCACCGAGATGTTGCGCCCTTTGACGACTATCTCCAAGGTGCCTCCCTTCGGTCGGCTCTAGCTGTCAGCTCTCAGCCATCAGCCGTCAGCAAGAGCGCGCGGTTCGCCGTCCCGCAGCGTCACCCGACTCGTTCGCCGATACGCCCCTCTGCGAGAAAGGCATTGCGGTACGCAGCCAGGCAACGGATCGGACGGTCAAGCTGACCGCTGAAAGCTGATGGCTAACACGTCCTGCACAGGGTAACCGCGTGCACCTCGTTTGCCCCGGCCCCGAGAAGGGTCTCGGCGCACAAGCTCGCCGTCGCGCCGGTCGTAAAGACGTCGTCGACGAGGAGGATCTTGCCGCGCACGCCGCCCCGGACCGCGTACGCGCCCTCGACGTTCGACCGCCTCTCGGCGGCGGAGAGTTCGACCTGGTCCCGGGTCTTCCGCACGACTTGTAGTGTATCCGAAACGGGCGCTCTTATGCCCGCTGCGACCCCGCGCGCCAGGAGCTCCGCCTGGTTGAAGCCGCGGCGCACGAGCCTGGAGCGGTGCAGCGGCACGGGCACGACGGCGTCGAACCGCTCGCCGCGGTCGAGGACCCCGACCATGAGCGGCGCGGCGAGCCTGTTCGCTATCCTCGTGTAGCCCCCGTACTTCAGGGAGTGCACGACCTCCTCCCCCACGCCCTCGTACCTCAGCGGCGCGCGGGCGCTCTCGAACCCGAAGTCCACCCCCTTGCACGCGTCGCACGCGAAGGTCTCGAAGGCAGTCGGTGCCCCGCACCGCGCGCACACCGGGTTGCCGATCCTGGGCAGCGCCTCGAAGCAGCCCCGGCACAGCAGGTCGCTCGCCCGCCGATCGCAGCCCACGCAGCGCTGCGGGAAGAAGAGGTCCGCGAGAGCCGAAAAGTAGGGTTTCAAGCTTTCAGCGGTCAGCTCTCAGTCCTCAGCTTTTCCCGTCCGAACCATCGCCGGAAGCGGCCTGAAGTGCGGTCATCTTTTCCGTCAGGTTATCGGATTAAACTACGCCGAGGTCAAAGCCGACCGCTGATCGCTGATGGCTGACCGCTC
>DATACV010000335.1:0-5757 GCA_036258875.1 Rubrobacteraceae bacterium | reverse complement strand
CCGGTCCCGTCGGGGTAGAGCAGGAGGACCTCCAGCGGGTCGCCCAGGTAGTGGTGGTAGAGCTGATCCGAGCGTATCCGGTGCAGGACGATCTGGGCCTCCGGGGTGACGAGGAAGTAGAGCGCCGAGCCGAAGGGGCGGTCGCCCTCATAAGATCCCGGCAGAGCACTACCCGGTATCTTCAATGGGCTGCGGTAGGTCTCGGCGACGAAGCCGCAGGTGGGATGGGTTTCGAGGCCGAGCATGGCCTTGATCTCCTCGGCACTCGGATGGGTTCCAAGGTTCATCGGCGACCTCCTTTGCGGTCAGTATCCCGTCATGGTGCCAGCGGCCGGAGCGCGGGTCATCCTCCGGTCTACCAGGGGATCTGGCGCCGGTCCCGGAAGAAGCCGCCGGTGGGACCGTTGTTGGGTAGGGTGGCGGCCCAGACTACCCCCTCGGCGCCCTCCTCGACCGGGCGCGGGGCGCGCGAGCCGCCCATGTCGGTCTGGACCCAGCCGGGCTCGACGGAGTTGACGAGGACGCCGCTCCCCCCGAGCTCGGAGGCGAGGATGCGCGTGAGGGCGTTGAGGGCAGTCTTGGAGACGCGGTAGCCCGGGTAGCCGCCGCCCATGTCCTCGAGGGCCGCGAGGCCTGTCGACATGTTCACTATCCGACCGTAGCCGTGGCGTTGCATGAGGGGTATGGCTATCTCGCAGAGGCGCCAGGCGCCGAGCAGGTTGGCCTCGAGCGCCTCCCGCACGCGCCCCAGATCGGCTTCGACGCCGCGCTGTCCGTCGTCGTTGGAGATCGCGGCGTTGTTCACCAGGACGTCGAGCCTCCCGAACTCCTCCTCGACGAAGGACGCGAGCCGGTCCACACTCTCTTCGTCGGATACGTCGAGCTGGTGGACTGTGACGCTACCGCGAAGACCTTCGGCAGCTCTCCTGCCGTTCTCCTCGTCCCGGGAGCCCATCACGACAGTGAGACCTCCTTCGGCGAGCTGGCGGCAGATCTCGAGCCCTATCCCCCGATTCCCTCCGCTCACAAGCGCGACGCGACCGTTCTCTACCAATGCAACCTCCTGATGCAAAATCTGCGCCCGGGAGATATTACATCTCTATGACACTGAACGCCGCAGTGACCGTCTCTCTCGGACAGTGGAAGCCGCTACTAGAGGGTCTGTCTGCTTCCTACGGCGAGCGGGTCAACCACCTCCTCTCCGAAGGCGTTGACCAACGCGTATACGGCGCGCCAGCCAGTGCAATGTCCCGGTACGATCACCTTCAGGCCGAATTTGTGTAGCTCGGCGATCGTCTCCTGAATGATGTCTTCGTTCGGGGACACGAGGTGCAACCCTCCGACCACCGCGTAAAGCGGGATGTTGGGAAAGACCTCCTGAGCATGACTGCAGATGTTCAACAGTCCAGCATGGGAGCATCCCGTGAAGATCGCGATCCCTTTTCCTCGCACATGAGCGGCCATGAATCGCTCGTCCTGGATCAGAGGATCGGCTTCCCACCGTCCGTCGGCCGAACGCTTGAGATGATTCTTCAGGCCGCGCTCGAAGCTCCTGCGGGGAACCTCCCCACTGAGATAGAACAGCCCGCCCAAGATTTCCTCTGGCTCGGCAGAGGTCACGACGCTCACGCCACTTTCCTCAAGCACTCGACGCGACGGCACATCCTGCAAGGGAAGGATCTCCCCGCGTGGCAGCCGCAAGCCCCTCTTGACGAATGCCCCAGGATGCACGTGGAGTGGGATCGTCTGTCCACCGTTGGCTGCGCGAACCAGTTCTATGGCCTTTAACAGCCCCTCCGAGTGGTCAAAGTGACCATGCGAGAGCACGAGAGCCTCGATCTGCCCGAGGTCGAGGTCCATGTGCCGCGCGTTCCGCTCCACGGCGTAGGGATCCGGACCCGCATCGAAGAGCAAGCTGTGCGCTTCCCCATCGAGATGAGCGCTTACGGCAAGGCACAGCCCATGGTGAGCAGAACAGAGCGACTCACCCGTCAGTTCCTGCATGCCCGCGTCCCTCAGGACGCTCAGCTCCGACGCCACGTGAGCGGGACGACTCGAGAGCATGTCGGTAGTGTTGTCTACTACGACGTGGACGGTGAGCTCGTCTACCTGCCGCATACCTCAGCCTCCCGTACTTACCACCGGTGATGCCAGTCACGTCATCAAACCCTGTCTCAGGCGAGCCGCCTCCATCGCGATGCTGCTTCCTGGACCTCTGGATTACTCAACGGCAGCGGCTACTTCCTTCTCACGTCCAAGTCAGTTGCGCCAGGAGATCACCCTCGCGAGCGAGGTCAGCTCTCTGTTCCCAGGCGAGACCGCGAGCCTCTCGAGAGTACGTGCTTCGGACATCTTGCCCCTTCTACGGCGCATTCAGGACTCGTCCTCGACAAATTATAACCGCTACAAACTCCCTGAAGGTGCGGCGGATGCCAGGGTTGTCCCGCCGCTTCGGTATCGTCCCGCGGTGGGTGCCCGATCTCCCTCGCTCGACTCGAGGGCGGAACGAGCAGATCCGGTATCACTCTCCTGCGAACCGCGCGAGACGCGGATCCAGCCCCTTACTCACAGGTGCGCGAACGCCGCCTCGACCGCCTCGCGCGGCGACGACGCGACGGCGACGTGCTCCCCGAGGTCCCAGCTCTCGAGGGCCACCACCGGGCGCCCCACCTTGAGGGCGAGGCCTACCTCCGAGAGCGTCCCGTACTCGCCGCCGACGGCGATCACCAAGTCCCCCGAACAGACGACCGCCAGGTTCCTCGCGTGCCCCGTGCCCGTGGCTACGGAGTAGGAGAGGTACTCGTTGGCCTTCTCCCGGTCCTCGTCCGGCAGGATGCCGATGGCCACACCTCCAGACTCGGTCGCGCCGCGCGCGGCCGCCTCCATCACGCCGGTGCGTCCGCCGCAGACTATCGTTGCGCCTCTTTCGGCGACGAGCCGACCGACCTCCCGAGCCTTCTCGTACAGTTCGCCCGAGGCTTCGCCCGAGCCCACCACCGAGACGTACGGTCCGCCGCTCAAAGCGTCGGGTAGTTGCTCACCTGGCCGAGCAGGTAGCGCAGGAGGGAGACGGCCCCGTCCTTGCTCAGGGGCTCGTTCCAGTTGCCGCACTTGGGGGACTGGATGCACGCCGGGCATCCCCTCTCGCACGGGCAGCGGGTGATGACGCCCAAAGTGTCGCGGGCCAGGGACTCGAAGGCGTCGTAGCCGCGCCGCGAGATGCCCACGCCGCCGGGGTAGCCGTCGTAGACGAAGATCGTGGGCAGGGTGGTCTGGCGGTGGATCGGGGTCGAGAGCCCGCCGATGTCCGCCCTGTCGCACATCGCGAACAGCGGAAGAAGCCCGATCATGCCGTGCTCGCCGGCGTGCAGGGCCCCCCCGAAGCTCTCGAAGCTCGGCCTGGCACCCCTGGGAAGCGGCGGCAGCGTCACCCAGAGCGCCTGGGTATCCAGGATGACGTCAGGGAGATCCAGGGGATAGACCCCCACCTCCGCGTCGTCGGCGACGCGCACCTTCTTGTAGAACGTGACGGAGTCGGTGGTCCTCACGCGGCCCCAATGCAGGGTAGCCCCGTTGGCGAGCTCCCGCTCCTCCACGCCCTCCAGGATCTCCACGTCGGTCTCGACGCGCGGCCTCGTGTAGAAGCGGTTGGGGACGCGGCGGGCTACGGCGCGGTAGGCTGCGAGGTCCAGCTCCTCGACCTCGTAGGCCGCCCCCCGGTGCAGGTAGGTTGCGCCCGGGTGCAGCTCGCTCGGGGCGCGGGAGGCCTCTGCGGTCCCGATGAGCTCCCCCTCCTCGTCGGCTATGAGCACCGTCTCCGAGGAGGCGGAGCGCAGAGATATCTTGCGCGCCGGGCTGTCCCCGCCGACGTAGACGAGCCGCTCCCCGCTCGCCGCGAGCACCCCGCTGCCAGCGAGCCCCTGCAAGACGTCCCTGTAGGCGGGGCCGAAGTACTCCTCGTCTGAGGCGTCCAGCGGCGCCTCGAGCGCGGCGGCGAGCAGGTGCGGGCCGAGGATATACGGGTTCTCCAGGGTGACGCGCGCGGCCTCGACGCGGCGGCCCAGGACCCTCTTGGGGTTCTCGAAGAGGTACTGGTCGAGGGCGTCGCGTCCGGCGACGTAGATGGCGAGGGAGGGATCGTCGCCGCGCCCAGCCCTCCCCCACTGCTGCCAGATCGAGGCCACGCTCCCCGGGTAGCCGCAGCAGACGACGGCGTCGAGCGCGCCGACGTCAACCCCGAGCTCCAGAGCGCTCGTCGAGACGACGCCGAGGAGGTCGCCCCGGAAGAGGCGGCCCTCGATCTCGCGCCTCTCGCGCGGCGTGTACCCGGCCCGGTAGGGCGAGATGCGGCGCGCGAGGTCCACGCCGACCCGGTCGGCGGCATAGCGGTAGATGAGCTCAGCCCCCTTGCGCGTCTTCGCGAAGGCGATGGTTCTTATTCCCTGGGCGACGAGGCTGGCGAAGACGAGCGCGCCCTCGGTCAGGAGGCTGCGGCGCTCGCCCTTCTCTTTGTCCAGAAGCGGGGGGTTGCGGAAGATCACACGCCGCTCCCCCGAGGAGGCCCCGTCATCGTCCACGAGCGAGAACGGCAGCCCCGTGAGGCTCTCGGCGAGCTCCTGGGGGTTGGCTATCGTCGCGCTCGTGAGGACGAAGGTGGGGTCGCCGCCGTGCATGTTGGCCACCCGCCTGAGCCGCCTCAGAACCGTCGCGACGTGCGAGCCGAAGACGCCGCGCAGGACGTGCGCCTCGTCGACGGCCACGACCCGCAGGTTCCGCAGGAAGTCTCCCCACGCCTCGTGGTTGGGGAGTATGCCGACGTTGAGCATGTCCGGGTTGGTGAGGACGACGTTGGCGCGGCGGCGCACGTCGGCCCTTATGGCCTGCGGCGTGTCGCCGTCGTAGGTAGCCGGGTGCACGCCCCGCACCCCGAAGGCCCGGATCTTGCCGAGCTGGTCCTGGGCCAGCGCCTTGGTGGGGTAGAGAAAGAGGGCCCGGCTCGCGGCGCTCTCCAGCGCGTTCTCGAAGGCCGGTATCTTGTAGCAGAGCGACTTGCCGCTCGCGGTCGCGGTCGCCACCACGACGTTCTCGCCCGAGCGCACCCGCTCGTAGGCCTCGCGCTGGTGGGAGTACAGGCGCTCGACGCCTTCCCGCCTCAGGGCTGCCAGCAGTTCCGGGCGCAACTCCGGCGGCTCTACCAGCTTCGCGGGGCGCGGCGGGAGGCTCGCGACGGACTGGCCGAGAGACTCGACAACGCCGCGGCCGATCCCGGCGAGGGACCCCGCTTCTCGCGAACCGGTGCTGCGCCTAGCGTGCGCCATGCATCCCTATCTCGGACGCCGAGCCGGAACCTTGAACCACGGAACCCTTAGAGCGGATTGCGAAAGGGTTGCGCCCTCCGCAGTGCAAGGTTCTTAGGCTTTGAGGCATTATGGCTTTGAGGGTCTGGGAGTAGGTGAAGTGCCACGTCGAGAACACCCCTAAGAGCCTAGAAACCTGAGAACCTAAGAACCTCTTCGCTGAAGGTTCGTACACCGCGCAAACCGCTTTACAGCTCGCGGCGGGCGGCGAAGGCCCGTCCCAGGGTGACCTCGTCCGCGTACTCGAGGTCTCCGCCGACCGGGAGCCCGCTCGCCAGCGCGGTTACCCGGACCGGTAGGTCCTTTACCTCCTGGGCTATGAACATCGCCGTCGCCTCGCCCGTGGTGTTCGGGTTCGTGGCGATCACGAGCTCACTGGTGCCCTCCCTCTCGATGCGCG
>DATACV010000334.1:0-1893 GCA_036258875.1 Rubrobacteraceae bacterium | reverse complement strand
TTTCTGCGCCTGCTTGAAAACGTAGAGGTTGGACATCGCCGCGTCGAGGCGCGCGCCGTCGCCGAGCGCGAGGTCCTGGACGGCATCGGTGTCGGTGTCGTAGGTCTGAATCTGCGGGTCGTCCACGACGAACTCGTAATCTCCGGGGATGTTGAGCGAGCGCTCGAGGTAGGCCTCGTAGGTGCACGCGCGGCACACCCCGATCCTCTTGCCGTCGAGGTCGGTCTCCAGGTTGGTAATGTCCGTGTTGCTCTCGTGCACCGCCGCGGCGGCCGGCGCGTAGTAGTAAGGCGGGGTGAAGTGGAGAACCTCGGCCCGCTCGGGGGTGATGGTCATCGAGCCCACGCTGAGGTCCCACCGCCCGTTCCAGTTACCCGCGGTGAGGACGTCCCAGGAGGGGGTCATCCACTCCACCTCGACGCCCATGCGCTTGGCGATCTCCTCGGTTACGTCTATGTCAAAGCCCTCGAACTCGCCCTGGTTGTTCAGGAAGGACTGCGGCGGGTAGGCAGGATCCGTCGAGACGCGGAGCACGCCCCGGTCCTTGACCTCCTGCAAGAGGTCCCCTCCCCCACCGCCGCCGCTTTCGCCACCGCCGCCGCCTGCGGAGCCGCCGCCCCCGCACGCGGAGACTGCCAGCAAGACCGCGAGCGCGGCGATAAGCGACGCGAGCCTTCGGATGTGACCATTCCTTTTCATGCTTCCCCTTACCCTTGGTGCCCAGACCATTACAGCTCTCAAGACTTGTACTATAGCTGTTTAGCGGCGCGAGTACGAACTCAGCCTCTCGCGCAGCCGCCGCTTTCTCTCGGCGCTCCTGTGGTCGGTGATCACGACCTTGGAGGCGTTCAGCCCCGGGATGCCCATGACGCCGCCTCCGGGGTGGGTGCCCGAGCCGCAGAGGTAGAGGCCCTCCACGGGCGTCTTGTAGCCCGCGAGCTCCGGCGTCGGGCGGAACGAGAAGAGCTGGTCCAGCGACATCTCGCCCTGGAAGATGTTGCCGCCTATGAGGCCGAAGCGCTGCTCGAGGTCGTAGGGCGTGAGGACCTGGCGTTCGATGACCGAGTCCCTAAAGTTCGGGGCGTACTCGTTGAGGGTATCCGCTACCCGGTCGCCAAGGGCCTCGCGCGCGCCGTCGTCCCAGCTCCCGTCCCGCGGCTCGTAGGGAGCGTACTGCACGAAGCAGGTCATGATGTGCTTCCCCTCGGGTGCTATGGTCGGGTCCTTGGTCGTCGGGATCACCGCGTCTATCATCGGCCCCTCGGAGAAGTTGCCGTACTTGGCGTCGTCCCACGCCCTCTCCAGATACTCGAGGGTTGGGCTGATCATGATCTCCGGGTGCTGCGGACCTACCTCCTTGCCCGGCATCGCCGTGAGGTCGGGGAGCTCCGAGAGCGCAAAGTTGACCTTGGCCGAGGGGCTCCGGTTCCTGAAGCCCTTCAGCTCCTCCACGACCTCGTCGGGAAGGTGCTCGCCACCGACGAGCGAGAGGAGCGTGGTCTCTGGGTGGGCACCCGAGACGACGACGCCGGCCTCGAAGGTGGTGCCGTCGGCCAGGGTGACGCCGGTCGCCCTGCCGTCCTTGATCTCCACGGCGGCAACCTCGGCGTTCGTGCGGATCTCGGCTCCCGCGGCGCGCGCCGAGGCGGCTATCGCCTCGGAGACCCCGCCCATCCCGCCGCGCACGAAGCCCCAGCCGCCGGTGACGCCGTCGATCTCGCCCATCCTGTGGTGCAGCAAGACGTAGGCCGATCCGGGGCTCATCGGGCCCCCCCACATCCCGATGACTCCTCCCGGAGCCAGGGCCCCCTTCACCCGCTCGTCCACGAAGAAGCGGTCGAGGAAGTCCGCGCAGCTCATCGTCATCAGGTCCACGAGCCGCGAGATGCTCCG
>DATACV010000333.1:0-1667 GCA_036258875.1 Rubrobacteraceae bacterium | reverse complement strand
CTACGCCTACGAGGAGGCAAAGGGCCGCCGCGGGCTCCTCACCGGGGCGACGAAGTCCAACGGCATCAGCATAACCATGCCGTTCTTCGACGAGGTCTTCCGCGAGGTCGGCGAGGAGTACCCTGACGTCGAGGCCTCCCTGATGCACGCCGACGCCCTGGCCGCCAGGCTCGTGCTCGATCCGGAGCGCTTCGACGTGGTGGTAGGCTCCAACCTCCTCGGCGACATCCTCTCGGAGGTGACCGCGGCCGTCTCCGGCGCCATCGGGATAGCCCCTTCGGCGAACCTCAACCCCGAACGCGAGTACCCCTCGCTCTTCGAGCCGATCCACGGCTCCGCCCCGGACATCGCAGGCGAGGGCATCGCGAACCCGGCGGGCGCGATCTGGGCCGGCGCCATGCTCCTCGACCATATCGGACGCCCCGAGGCCGCAGAGCGCGTGCTCGCGGCACTCGAGGATACGCTCGCGAACGGAACAAGAACGCGAGACCTCGGTGGTTCCGCGACGACGGGCGAGGTAACGGACGCCGTCGTCGAGCTGCTCCGGAGCCCGGCCACGTAACGGGTGTCCGAGCTTTTGTCAGAAACCGCGCTGGTGCTATGTACGAGCTTTATGGGAAGAGGTTCTCAGGCTCTTAGGTTCCTAGGGGGTGCTCTTCGCGGAGCTGGTTTCCTACCCTCAACACCTTAAAGCCTCAAAACCTTGTTTCGCGCACCGCTCTAGCCGCCCGTCCGGACCTCACGGGCTCCTTATCTCTCGCCAGATGGCGGGCAACACCTTCGCCGGGTACCTCCAGCTTACGAAGGACTCCCCGTGCTGCCGGACGCGGTACCGGATGGGGACCTCCTCCAGGCGGAAACCCTTGCGCAACAGGTCGAGCGTCAACACCTGGGCGTAGTTGTAGTCGTGGATGATCTCGGCCCGCGAGGCTGCCTCGCGCGAGAAGGCCCGCATCCCGGTCTGTCCGTCGGAGATCGCGCACCCCGTCAGCAGCACGAGCAGCGCGGTGAAGGCGTGGTTCCCCAGCCGCCGGTGCAGCCTCATCCCCCGCGCCCCACCGAGAAAGCGGCTCCCGAGCGCGTAGTCGGCCCGGCCCGCGAGGATGGGCTCGAGGAGCCCGGGTATGTCCTCAGGGTAGTACTCGAGGTCCGCGTCGAGGTAGGCGACCACGGAGGCGCCCGCCTGCACCGCCGCGCGCAGCCCTGTGCGCACCGCCGCCCCGAGCCCCCTGTTCTCCGCGTGCCGGACCACTGTCGCGGCTCGCCCCCGCGCCACCTCCGCGGTCCGGTCGGTCGAGCCGTCGTCGACGACGATGGGACGCAGCGCGTAACCGGGCACCCGGACGCGCGCGACGCGGTCGAGCAGCTCGCCGAGGGTCGCCTCCTCGTCCTTGGCCGGCACGACGACGGCGAGGAGCCTCACGGCGTCTCCTCCAGCGCCTCCCGCAGCACCCGGCCTACGGAGCCGCCCGGGGGCTCGACGCCGAGCAGGAAGCAGACCGTGGGCGCCAGGTCGAGGATGGAGTGGGGCTCTCCCACGACCCTGCCCTCCCCCACGCCTCTCCCCCACACCGCGAAAGGCACGAAGCGCTCGCCTTCGGAGAGGTGGCCGTGCGCACCGATGCCCCGCCCCTGGCCGTGGTCGGCCATCAGCACGACGGCTGCGT
>DATACV010000332.1:0-21099 GCA_036258875.1 Rubrobacteraceae bacterium | reverse complement strand
GAGGATAGAGAGAAGCAGCGCCGGAAGGCCCCCCGCCACCGCGAGGAATACCGGCGAGCCGGTGTCAACGCCGCCGACCGCGCCCACCACGGCGTCGGCGAAGCCGTTCAGGGCGTCCACGACGCCGGGTGGCACGCCTGGCAAACCGTCAAGGACGCCAGCCCGCGCCGCGACGACGGCCCCGATGGCGAGCGCGGCGAGGAGCACGAGGATGGCGAAGATCCAACGCCCCACGCTCCTCCGGCCGTTCCTGGCCCGCCGCAGCCGGCGGCTCTCCAGTTCGAAGAACTCGTCCTCCTCTGCCTCTCGCGCGGAGCGATCGTCGGCACGGTCCCCACCTCCCTCCGTGGGGGGCCGGCGCTTTATGAAGGCGCTGGCGAGGACCGGGATGATGGTCACGGAGACGAGCAGCGAGGCGAGCAGGGCGAAGGCGACGGTCAGGGAGAGCGGGAGGAAGAACTTGCTGACTATCCCGCCAACCAGGCCGAGGGGCACGAAGACGGCGGTCGTCGTGAGGGTGGAGGAGGTGATGGCGCTCGCCACCTCCTGTGTCCCCTTGAGCGCGGCCTCCTCGGGCCCGTAGCCCTTCTGGACGTAGCGGTAGGAGTTCTCGAGCACAACTATGGCGTCGTCCACTACGCGCCCGACCGCGATGGTGAGGCCCGCGAGCGTGATGATGTTGAGCGTGAGGTTGTCCGCCCACGAGAAGAGCAGCGCCGCGAGGATCGAGGTCGGCAGGGAGACCGCCGTCACCAGCGTGGCGCGCAACGACCCGAGGAACAAGAAGATGATGAGGATCGCAAGCGCCCCGCCTATGAGGGCCTTGTCCACGAGCCCGCTCACGGACTCCTCGACGTCCTCGGCCGAGTTGAAGAGAACGCTCACCTCTTCGCTCCCGAGTTCGTCGCGCACCTCCGAGAGCGCCCTCTCCACGCCCTCGGCGACCTCGACTGTGTTGGCGTCGGGGTCCTTGGTGACGTTGATGCCGAGGCTGGGCTCGCCGTTGGTGCGCGATATCCCCGCTATCTCCGACGTGGTCTCCCTGACCTCGGCCACGTCGCCGAGCAGCACCGGCTCCGGGGCCGCGCCCGTCGGTGGGGCACTCGCCACGGAGGCCCCCGCCGGCGGCGCGGCCCCTCCCGGTATGGCCGCGCCCGGCACCCCCCCCCGGACAGCCGAGGGGTCGCCGCCCGGCGCGCCGGACGAGACGCCGACGGGCAGCTCCGCGAGGGCCCCGGCGTCGGCGAGACCGCTCGTGGTACGCACGGGGGTCGAGAGGCCGTCTATGGTGACCTCGCCGACCGGGGTGTTGACGCCGGAGGCCCCGCCTATGGCGCCGACAACGGCGTCGGCCGACAGGCCGTTCTCCTCCAACCTCTGCGGGTCTAGCTCGACCCTGATCTGGCGCTGCGCGCCGCCGACGAGGTCGGCGCTCGCGACGCCCTCGACGTCCTCGATGAGCGGCACTGCCTCGTCCCTGGCGTAGTCCGTGAGGGAAGAGAGCTCGCCGTCTTGCGCCGAGAGGGAGACGCTCATGATCGGGAACTCCGAGGCCGACTGGGTCTGCACCTCGGGCTCCTCGGCCTGCTGTGGGAGCGCGACGCCGTCGAGGGCGCTGTTCAGCTCGGCCTCCGCCTCCTCGGTGTCGGTGTCGAGCGCGAACTCGATCAGTACCACCGAGAACCCAGCGGACGAGGTGGACTGGATGCTCTCTATCCCCTCGACGTCGTCGACGGCGGCCTCGACGGGCTGCGTTACCTGCTCGTCCACCAGGTCAGGCCCCGCCCCCGGCACCGGGGTCGTGACGGTGACGATGGGGAACTCTATCTCGGGCAGGAGCTCCTGGTTGAGGCGGGTGGTCGCGTAGACGCCGCTCGCTACGAGGATGATCGTCGCCAGGAACACCACTGACCTGTTCTCGAGGCACCAGCGGACGACAGCCCCCATCAGTTCTCCTCCCCCGGCGCCGCGCCGAAGCTCTCGGTCAGAACTCTCAAGCCTCTCACGAACGCCAGCACCTCCTCGTCGGTCATCCGCGCGAAGGCCGCCTTAAGCCTCCTCCGCCTGACCTCCATGAGCCCGAGCGCCACCTCGCGCATCCGGGGCGCGTAGTCCACCACCACGACCCGCCTGTCCGCCGTGGCGCCGTGCCTGCGCTCGACCATCCCGTGCTCGACGAGCCTGTCCACGAGCTGGGTCGCAGCCGGGGCCGAGACGCCCAGAACCTGCGCCAGCTCCCCCACCGAGTGCGGACCTCTAGAGAGCGCGATCAGGATCTGCACGTGACCCGGAGATACCCGTACGTCCACCGGTATCCCACGGCTCGCGAACTCCGCCATCTCGGCCGGGTCCGGCCCCCCTATGGCCCGCATCAAAGTCGGCATCAACATCAGAACCTCGTCCACGAGCCGCTCGCGCTCCAAGTAACGTCTCCTACTTATTTAAGGCGCTTAATTTCTCGATTATCGAAATAACTGGCCTCTTTGTCAAGGGTTGGGATTTTCTCGACAAGGACAGGGTACGATCTGGGCGGCGAGAAGGTTTCTCGATGCGGAGGTGTGGGTGGCGAAGCTGTCGAAGGCGCTGGTTGTGGCGGGGGCTGCCTGCGGGCTCGCGGCGGTGAACGCGAGGCTGGAGCGGGGCGGGGGGGCGTTGTCGAGTCCGCTGGGTGGCGAGACGCGCCACTTCCGCTGGCGGGGTGGGGACCTAGCGTACGCGGTAGCTGGGGAGGGGGATCCCCTGGTGCTGGTGCACGGGATCCACGCCGGGGCCTCGTCCTTCGAGTTCCGCAAGAACTTCGCGGAGCTCTCGAGGAGCTTCCGGGTGTACGCGTTGGATCTCCTGGGCTGCGGCCTCTCGGAGCGGCCGCGGCGGCGCTACGGGCCCGAGGACGTCGCCGCGCAGGTCGAGGACTTCGTGCGGGAGGAGATCGGGGCGCGAACCCACCTCGTGGCGAGCTCGCTCTCCGGGGCACTTTGCGTGCCCGCGCTGGTGAGGAGCCCGCGGCTCTTCAACAGGGTAGTGCTCGTCTGTCCTACCGGTTACGGGAGCCTGAACAGGCGCTCCGGGTATCTGGGAGACGCGATCTACGGCCTCTTTCTCGCCCCCGTAATCGGGGACTCGCTCTACCACCTGATCGTCTCGCGGCGCGGCATACGCTACTACCTGGGGAGGATCGCCTACCACGACGGGCGGCTAGTCACCGACGAGCTGGTCGAGCGTTATCATCGCGTCGCCCACCAGAAGGGGGCCAGGTACCTGCCGGCGGCCTTCGTCTCGGGCAAGCTCAACCTCGGTCTGGCCGACTACTGGCCAAGGGTGCCGCACCCCACCCTGGTCTGCTGGGGGCAGGAGGCCAGGACCCCACCCTTCTCCGAGGTCGAGGAGTTCGTCCGGCGCAACCCCCGCAGCGAGCCCCGCGTCTTCAGGAACGCGGCCCTACTCCCCCACGACGAGCGGGCCGAGACCTTCAACGGCGAGGCGCGGGAGTTTCTCAAGTCCGCGCGCGGAGCGTCGCGCAGATCCTGACAGCGCCGGGCTGTGACCGGCGCTGTCAGAAGGCGGGCGCGATATGCTAACCTTCATCGTCGGTGAAGGCCTCCGTCGCTAAGAGAAAGGGGTTCGGGGGGTGGGGCTTGGTCCTCGCCGGCGCGGGCGTCTCCCTGCTCGTGTTCGTCCTCTACCTGAGGACGCTGGCGCCGACCATACTCCCCTACGACTCGCCCGACCTGCTCGACGTGCCGATGCTCCAGATGCAGGTCTGCGTGCTCGGCATGACCCACCCGACGGGCTACCCGTCTTACCTGATGCTCTCGCACCTCTTCACGTACCTGCCGTTCGGCGACTGCGCCTACCGCTCCAACCTGGCCTCCGCCGCCTACGCGGCGCTCTCGGTGACGGCGGTCTTCGCTGCCGGGTACCTGCTCGCCCGGCGGGTCGTCGCGGCGGCCGCCGCGGCGCTCGCCTTCGGGCTGGGGACGACCCTGTGGTCCCAGGCAGTCATGGCCGAGGTCTACACGCTGAACGCCCTGCTGATCGCTATCACAATCCTCGCGTTGCTCCTGTGGCGCGAGCGCCGGAGAGACGGCTACCTCCTGCTCTCCGCCTTCCTCGTGGGGCTCTGCATGACCAACCACCTCACCAGCGGGCTGCTCCTGCCGGCGAGCCTCCTCTTCGTCGCCCTCGTGGACTGGCGCAAGCTCGTTAACGTGCGGCTTGTGCTCGGCGGGGCCGCGCTCTTCGTGGCTGGCCTCGCCCCCTACCTCTACCTCCCGCTGCGGTCGGCCATGGACCCGCCCTTCAAGGCCAACGACCCGACCACCCTCGAGCGTTTCTGGTACGTGGTCAGCGGGGGCAACCTGCGCGGCGGCTTCTTCGCCTTCGGGCCGGCGGAGCTGCCCGGCAGGGTGGCGTTCTACCTGGGCCACCTCTTCGACAACCTTCACCTGGGCCTGGTAGCGATAGGCGTGGCAGGCTTCGTCGTCCTCCTCGTGCACGCCCGCGCGGTAGCAGCGTTCCTCGGGTTCCTGTACCTCGGCTGGCTCTTCCACGCCATCGAGAACGACATCCCGGACGTCCAGCTGTACTTCATCCCGACCTACCTCGTGCTCTGTATCGCGATGGCCGTGGGCTTCGCGTTCCTGCTCTCCGAGGCCGAGGGCCTCCTCGGGAGGTTCCCGAGAGCGGCCGTCGTGGTCGTTCTCTCCGTGGTGGTGCTGCTCCTGCCCCTGCCCGGCGTCACGGAGAGCTACGCGAGCAACGACATGAGCGGGGACTACAGGGGACGCCGGATCCTCGAGAACGTCGCCGATAACGCGGCACCGAACTCGACGGTCTTGCACCACAGGAGCAACCTCTACTACCTGGTTACTGTAGAGAAGCGGCGCCAGGACCTCACCCTCGTCGATCCCTTCTGGCACAACAGGGACATCGGCTACGCCGACATAGTCTGGCCCGCCGACATAGACCTGCCGACCGCCGACCGCCGCTACGGGACCGACGACTTCAGCGGGGTCACCGCCGCCGAGAAGGCCGCGGAGAAGGGCCCCGTGTACATCATCAGGCAGGAAGGCATAAACCCGAGCCGCCTCTACGAGGCGGGCTGGCGGACCGACCAGGTCGAAGGGGCCCTCCACGAGTTGATCCCGCCCGACAGCCCGCGGAGCGCTGGCTAGGCTTCAGGTTTTCAGGTCCTTAGGTTTTTAGGGATGCTCTGGCGGGGCGGGTTCCCGACTCCCAGACCCTCAATACCTAAAAGCCTCAATGCCTTGCCCCGCAGAAGGCGCGACCCCTTCGCAGAGCGCTCTAGGGCCCTGTGTCCTCGGCGATACGGCAGTCTTCCCCGGCGCAATCGCGCAACTCCGAAAGCCAGCCCTCGAGCCGCCAGAGGTCGTCGAGGCCCGCGTCCTCGTACGCGTTGTCGAGCTGGTACGGGTCCTCCTCAAGGTAGTAGAGCTCGCTCTCCCCCGTCTCGTACTCCACGTACAGGCGGTCCTGGGTCCTGACGGCCTCGAGGCCAGGCCGGCCCGCCTTATCGAGCGGCGCCTCATCCAGGGGGGAGGCCCGCCGCTGGTCCTCTGAGGGCTGCGTGTCGCCGGTCAGAAGCGGTATCACCTCGCCGGCGCCGACGTCGACGGACTCCGGTATGTCGGCGGCCTCGGCCATGGCCTCCACGAGGAAGGCAGAGCGCCACTCTTCCATCGGCGGCGGATCATCGCCAAGCAGCGGCGCCAGCGAGCGCCCGTCGACGAACTCGGGGGTCTCGGCGCCGGCGAGCTCGGCGAAGGTAGGCGCCAGGTCGTTGTTGAGCACGAGGTGATCAAGGCTCCTGCCCTCCGGCACGCCGGGGCCGCGCACGATCAGGGGCACCCTTATGTCCTCCTCGTAGGCCGTCCACTTCCCCGAGGTCAGGCGATGCTGGCCGAGGTGGAAGCCGTTGTCGGAGGTGAAGATGAGGTAGGTGTTCTCCAGCTCGCCGCTCTCTTCGAGCGCCCGCACGAGGCGTCCGATCATGTCGTCTACGGCGAGCATGGCCCGCACGCGGTTGAGGTACAGTTGCTCGGCCCGCGCCACCTGCTCCGGGTTGAGCGGCGGGTTGTCGGCGATCCAGGCGGGCTTGTCCGAGACGTCGCCCTCGTCGAATGAGGGTGGTCGCGGCAGGGAGACGTCGGCGAGCGCCTCCTCGTGGCGGGTGGCGGGCTCGGCCGGCGCGTGGGGGGCCGTCGTGCCAAGCCACATGAAGAAGGGCTTCTCCGGTCTGAAGAGGGTAGGGGCGCCGCCGCGTCCCCTGTCCCCCACGAAGTCTAGTGCCTTCCCGGCGAGCACGTCGTCCAGGTGGTAGCTCTCCGGGTCGTAGGAGACTATCTCGCCGTTCTCGTTGAGGTCCGTGCTCGTGTAGTTGCCCGCTATCCCGTACCACTCGTCCCACCCCGGCGGCACGTAGGTGGTGTCGTACCCGTTCATGTACTTGCCGACCAGCACCGTCCGGTAGCCTGCGTCCTGCAGCCAGGTCGCCACCGTGGAGTTCTGGCGGCCTAGAGTGCGGAACTTCTCGAAGCCACCGTTCGGCGGCTCGTTGCCGAGGATCTCGTGGTTGTGGGCGTACTGGCCGCGAAGGATCGTGGCCCGGCTCGGGCAGCAGAGCGGGTCCGTCACGAAGGCGTTCTCGAAGGTGGTGCCCTCCTCGACGAGTAGAGACCTCAGGTTCGGCATGCGCGAGATCGAAGCCGCATCCAGGTCGTCGGTGAGGATCATGATCACGTTCGGCTTCTCCGAGGGCCCGGGGCTCGCCGCCTCCCCGGAACCTACCCCGCCTCCGGCGTCGGCGGCCTCCCTCTCGGACGCCGACGGGCCGCACCCTACGACCACCAGCACGGCGAGCAGCACGACGAACGCCGCGTACGTCCTTACGGAGGGCATGAGCCTGGGTCCCTGATCCACGGCGGCCATTATATGCGCCGACCGGCGGCGTGTTTAACGGGGGTCAGCTCCTGCTATACACTCTCCGGCATGATCGCAGCCACGAGATCTCTTGCCCGGGGGGCGGCGCGTGCTGTATGACCTGATCCGGGTCCTCCCCGTAGCGCTCCTAGTGTGCTTATTGCCCGGATGGTTCTGGGCGAGGCTCCTGAGCGCCTCGGCCGACCGCGCCGAGCAGGCGACCTACGCCATAGCCCTCGCCATAACGCTGGTGCCGACCGCCGGGCTCGTGCTCTCGCGCCTCCTTGGCACGGGCGTAACCCTCACCATAGCCGTCGCAGCCCCGCTCCTCGTATTCGCGACGGGGCTGGTGGCCTACCTGTACCTCGGTCCGGCCAAAGGCCCCGACGCCCCCCTCGCCCCGCTGCCCGCTCTCCCGGGAACCGCCGCTCTCGCGGTTCTCGCCGCGGCGCTCGCGCTGGCGTTCGTGGCTTTCTTTGACCTCGTCGCTGGTGCGTGGCCCGCGATCCTGGTCGTGCCCGTGGTGCTCCTCGCGGGGGTCATCCACCTCTGGGCGTACCCTGACCCGTCGCCGGCGAACGAGCGGACCGCGGCGATCTCCCCCTGGATACGATACGGCGTGCTCTCGGCGGCGCTCGTCCTCGTGCTCTTGCGGGGCTACCTCGGGCCGATGCTGCACCGCTGGCCCTACCCGAGGGGCGTAGACCGCTACGAGCACGCGGTAATGACCGGCATGACGCTCTCAGAGGGGAGCACCCAGTCCTTCATGCTCTACCCGCCCGGCTTCCACTTCCTGGCCGCGGAGCTCTCGCGCCTCACGAGCCTCGAGCCGCTAGCGCTCTTCCCGATCCTCGCCCCCCTGCTGCTCCTCTTGCCGGCAATCGCCTGCTACGCTCTGGCGAGGAGGTTGTGGGGCTGGGAATGCGGCGTAGCAGCCGCCCTCCTCTCGGGCCTGATCCTGGGCGGCCCCTACCTGCACTTCGCCGAGGCCCGCTACCCCAACTTCATAGGGACGCAGTTCCTCGTGATCGTGGCCGTGGCGGTCCTCGTGAGCCTCTACGCCTCGCCCCCCTCCGCCCGCGGCGGGCTCCTGCTCGCCACTCTCGGCTCCTCGACGGTGCTCTACCATCAGATAGCCGGCTACACCCTGGCGGTGGTGCTCGCCTTCGTGGGGCTCCTGTTCGTACCGTACCTCCTCCTGCGCGACAGGCCGAGAGGGGTGGCGCTGTTCCTCTCGCTCGCCCTGCTCGGGATCTTCTCGGTCTTCTACGCCTGGGATACATACGACCTGGGACGCCTCGCCGCCGGCCTGCTTGGCGAGAAGGAGGAGACCGGCCGGGGGGGCGAGGCCGTGGCGATGGCCATAGGCACCAAGCCGACCTACGATATCGGTCACCTGCTGGCGACTACCACGGAGCCCGTGGCGTGGCTAGGATTGCTCGGTGTGCTCCTCGTGTCGGGGGAGCTGCTGCGCCGCAGGGTGGGGGCGCCCCAGGCGCTGGCGTACCTGACCGTGCTCCTGTGGGCACTGCTGCTCTTCGCGGGGAGCCGCACGTCGTACAGCGGCTTCCCTGACCGCTTCGAGCGGGACTTCGGCATCCCGCTCGCCGTCTTCGCCGCCCTCGCGCTGGTGGCGCTCTCGCGGTCCGTCTGGCGGCGCAGAGGGGCGGCGCTGGCCGCGGCCTCCGTTGCGGTGCTCCTGGCGGCCGTTCTGGTGGGGGCGCAGGTGGTCCGGAACCTGGAGCAGGCCGCCGGCCCGAGCCCGCGCCTCAAGGACAGGCCGCCACCGCCGGCGGTCGCGTCGGCGGGGAAGTGGCTCGAGACGAACAACGACGGCGGCAACATAGTCGCCACCCCGTACCTCAACTACGTACCCAGCCGCGGGATGCTCGCCATGGGCGGCTACACCGGGATGCAGTCCTACGACGCGGCTCGGATCCGGCGCGGCAGGGACCTGCCGCCCTTCGGAGCCGGACCGCTGTGGGACGCGCTGTGGGTGCTGAAGAACCCGGAGGGCGAGAAGACGAGCAGGATCATTACCGAGAACGACGTCCGCTACGTCGTCTTCCACAAGCGGTATCCGGGCGCAAACTGGCGGAACTTCGAGCGCCGGGAGGACCTCTACAGCGTGGCCTTCGAGAACGAGGGCGTCGTTATCTACGAACCGCGCTAACGCGCGGTTCGGCACGCTGCGCCGGGCTCCGCTCGTCAGCACGCCTGCTTCGCAGGCTCTCAGCACGTTTCGGACTAAAGCCCTCGCTCGTCAGCACGCCTCCTCACTCCGGTCGGAGGCTTGTCAGCTTCTCGGGGCGCGGTTCGTCGCTCCTGTTCGTCGAGCGCGGCCAGGTAAGGGTCTATGCGGGAGAGCAAGCTGACGAGTCGCCGAAGGCGATGCCGAGGCGACGTGCTGACGAGCGTGGGCTGGCGCAGCCGGCCCGAAGCGTGCTGACAAGCGGAGGCGTCAGCCTGAGCGTGCTTATGCGAGCGGGCCGCCGGCGTCCTTTACGAGGTAATCGTTATACATCCGCTTTACGATGTCGCCGTTTGACCCGGCTACGTTCTTCCTCATCTCGGGGTCCTGCCGCAGATCGAAGAGCTTGGCCTCCGACCCGTTCGCCTTGGCGAACATGGCGTAGTCCTGGTCGCGCGCCCACACGTGGTCGTGGTAGCCGGCCGTGAAGTGCTCGCGCGTCTGCTCCGGCTCGCCACCGTCGAGCAGCACGGTGAGGTCCTGCCCCTGCATGGGAGAGGGGGGTTCGATCCCCAGGGAGCCCAGGACCGTCGGGGCGACGTCGTGGGTCGAGGCGAAGTACTCGCTAGTCTGGCCAGCGCCCTTGCCCCCGGGGTGCCGGATCAGGTACGTGATGTCGGTGAGCTCCGGGTAGAGCGCCGCCGGGACCTTGCCCGCGAAGCCGTGCTCCCCGAAGGCGTGGCCGTGGTCCGAGAGGAGGATGAGCAGCGTGTTCTCGAAGAGGTTCAGCTCCTCCATCCTGCCAAGGAAGTTGCCGAGCCACGTGTCCACCATCGTCACCTCGCCTGCGTAGAGCGCTCTCATCCGCTCTAGCTGCCTCTCCGTCAGCCAGTCGGAGGGACCGCTGCTCGAGGTCCAGGGCTCGGGGCCGGAGTAGCCTTCGTCGTAGAGGGAGGTGTACCTCTCGGGGGGGTCCCAGGGCTCGTGCGGGTCGTAGTTGTCCACGACCAGGAAGAACGGCTGGTCGCCTCGGGCCGCCTCCAGGAACTCCATCCCCTTGATGAACACCTGCGGGGTGAACCAGTCCTCCTCGCGCTCGCGGCCCGCCGTGTTGGCGAAGTACTGGAGCATGATGTCCCTGGCGTGCGAGGCGCTGGGGCCCCCGATCAGAACCTCGTCTATCCTCTCGCTCGAGTCCGGCGTGCGCGGCCTGAAGAAGTCCCTCTCCTGCCCCCGGATGAAGTGGAAGACGTGGAAGCCGCGGTGCATGTCGTAGAAGGGCCTGAACTGGTGCAGGGTGTCGGTCACGAAGAGGTTCTGGTAGCCCTCGTCGGCGAGGATCTCCGCGAGCGTCGTCTGGTCGCGCGGGATGGGCTGCCAGCCCCGCAACCCCACGTCGTCCTCGTACCACTTCTCCCAGTCCGTGAACGGGAACGAACGGATGCCCGTGTGGATCCCGCGCCGCGCCGGGATGGAGGGGATCGACTCGGGGTAGGCCCTGGTGAAGCGCAGGCTCTCCCCGGCGAGGGCGTCGAGGTTTGGCGTCTCTATCCAGTCGTTGCCGTAGGCCCTGACGTGGTCCTTCCTCAGGCTATCGATCATCACCACGACGACGTTCATCCTTGACCCTCCCCTCGGAAGGTATTCTTCTGGCAGTTGGGCGAAGCGGCTGCAACCGGCGGTCCCGAGCAGGGTCACCCCAGCCACGCCCGCGCCGGCGATCTTCAGGAAGTCTCTCCTCGTTAACGTCAGGTTCACACCAACCCTCTCATGGAGGCTAGAAAGCTCGCGCCCCTTCTCGAGCACAGCGGCTTATTCTAGAAGAAATCTCTCGCTCTGGCCGGCGGGGCGCGGCGGGTCAGGCCATGTTGGCCTTGAGGGCGTCCGCCAGCTGGTAGACGGGGGTGAGCGTCTCGGGGTTCTCCTCCTCCATGTACCTCACGAACTCTTCCTCGGAGGAGAAGTTCATCTTCGGGTTGGTCTCCTTCTCGTCCCCCAGGACGGTGTGGCCCCGCCCCTCGTAGTCGTGGCCGGGGTAGACGAGCAGCCCGTCAGGCAGGCTCCTCAGGACGTAGTAGAGCGAGTGGTACTGCCTGGTGGCGTTCCCGTTCGGGAGGTCGGTACGCCCGCAGGAGCCCACAAGGAGCGCGTCGGCTGTGAGGATCCTGTCCGGCAGAAGGATCGAGATCAAATCCTTCGCGTGCCCCGGGGTGTGCAGGAACTTGAGCGGCAGGTCCTCGCCGAGCCACAACCGGTCGCCGTCCTCCACCCTCATCTCCACCGCGCTCGACGGCGCCAGCTCGTGCATGACGATCTTCGCGACCGTCTTCGCCTTCAGCTCCCTCGCCCCCGAGAAGTGGTCAGCGTGGGTGTGGGTGTCCACTATGTAGGAGGGTTTGAGCCCGTGCTCGAAGACGAAGTCGAGCATCGGCTCGACCATCTCGATCTCGGGGTCCACGATCGCCGCGCGGCGGGTCTTCTCGTGGGCGACGACGTAGCCGAGGCACCCGCGCTCGACCCTGAACTGCTCGAATACGTAGCCAGGGGGCTCCTCTTCGGGCCCCGCCGACCGCCGTTGCTCTTGCGCCGTCATGAGCCCTCCTTCTCCCGCCGCCCGGCAGTAGCCGTATTCTGCCACCGTCGCGCACCGGGCGCTCGCCGGGATATCTGCTAAAAATGTAGGCTGCTTCTCCGGGGTCCGGAGATATCTACGAGCGTCGCCCGACGGGCGGCGGCACGCGGAGGTGTGGCTTTTGAGAGAGAACAGACGGGGTGCACCATGAACTGGCTCGTTACCGGCGGCTGCGGCTTCCTTGGCACCGCCCTGGTCCGGTCCCTGGTCGAGGAGGGCGGGCATTCCGTCAGGGTGGTGGACAACCTGGCCGTCGGCGAGCGCGCGGACCTCGAGGTCGTGAGCCCGTTCGAGGAGGTGGCAGAGGTCGGCCCCATGCGGTCAGGCTCCCCGGTCGAGCTCGTCGTGGGCGACATACTCGATGAGCGGCTCGCCCTGCGCGCGGCCGAGGGGGCGGACGTCATCGTCCACCTCGCGGCGAACACGGGGGTCATGCCCTCGATCGAGGACCCGAGGGCAGACTGCATGAGCAACGTGGTCGGCACGCTCAATTACCTGGAGGCAGCGAGGCAGGGCGGCGTGAAGCGCTTCGTCTTCGCCTCGAGCGGGGGCACGACCATCGGGGAGGCCGAGCCGCCCATCCACGAGGAGATGGTCCCCCACCCCGTCTCCCCGTACGGGGCGAGCAAGCTGGCCGGAGAAGGCTACTGCTCCGCCTACTTTCGCACCTTCGGCATAGAGACCGTGGCGCTGCGGTTCGGCAACGTCTACGGCCCGCTCTCGGGGCACAAGAACAGCGTCGTCGCCCGCTTTATAAAGCGGGCTTCGAGCGGCGAGGTACTGGAGATCTACGGCGACGGCACCCAGACGCGCGACTTCATCTACGTGGGCGACCTCACAAGGGCCGTGAGGCTCGCGGCGAGCGTCGAGGGGGTGGGAGGCGAGATCTTCCAGATCGCCACGAGCGCCGAGACTACCGTGCAGGAGCTGGTGGAGAGGCTGCTCCCCGTCCTCGCCGCCTCCGGCATAAAAGACGTCGAGGTCCGTAACACCGAGGCGCGCCGCGGCGAGGTTCGGCGCAACTACGCCGACACCTCGAAGGCGGAGCGCATGCTCGGCTGGCGGGCGGAGGTGGACCTCGACGAGGGCCTCCGGCGCACCGTTGCGTGGTTTATGGGATCGCCGCCGGGTCCTGGGGCCCGGTAGCCGAGCTCGCCCGCCCGGCCGACCGCCTGCGGACCGCCAGGTAGAACGCGGCCTGCGCGACCGCCGCGGCAAGAGTGCCCAGGGTGAGGGCGTAGGAGACCCTGTAGAGCGGGTCCGCGACCGGCAGCGCCATGCAGAGCCCGGAGACCGGCAGCCCCAGCAACCAGCCCAGCGCGGCGAGCCGGGCGTGTCCGAGGGCGAAGAGCGCCTGGTTGAGCGTCTCCGCCAGGAGGTAGAAGGCCGCCAGCAGCGCCAGCGACACCAGCACGGCCCTGGTCGTGTCGAAACCCTCGCCGGCGAAGAGCCTCATACCCCACTCGCCCAGAACCCAGGTGCCCGCGACCATGAGGACCCCCACGAGACCCACGGCGCCGGCCGCTTTGCCCACGAAACGGTCGAAGGCCCGCGGGCCTTCCGTAGCGAGGGTGCGGCTCGCGTGGGGCAGCAGGGCGCCGATGGCGGGGCTGATCACGTACTGCGGCACCCGCGTGAGGATGAGCGCCGCGCCGAAGACGCCCACCTCGGCGCGCGTGCCGCCGAGCAGGCTCAGGAAGACGGGCCCGCCGTTCATCAGTACTTGGGCGAAGGCGACGCACAGGAGCACGGGCCCGGTAAAACGGAAAGCCCCCGTCGCGGAGAACGGCCCGCCCTCCCCTTCCGGGGGCGGCTCCCTCGTGGACCGGACCACCAGGACCGCGATCAGGGGGGCGAGCACGATGGCGAGCGCCGGGCCGAGCACGCCGGCGCCGAGGACGAGGAGAACGGCGGCCAGGAGCGCCCGGCTGGAGGATTCGATCACGTGCAGGACGCCTAAGCGCGCCGCCTGCCTGTGCCCGTTGAACGTGCCGCGCCTGAAGTACTCCGGCGCGTAGGCGGCGACGGCTGCCAGCAGCGCGACGGTCAGCGCCCAGCTCCCGCGGAAGAGCGCGTCCGTGATCAGAGGGCTCGCGAGCGCGTAGAGGCAGGCGAACGCTCCGAGCAGCACGAGCTGCAGGCGCCGGACCGAGGAGACCACCGGCCGCGGGTCCTCCCCACGCGAGAGCCTCTCGGAGACGAAGCGCCCGAGGGTTTGCGTAACCCCGATCCAGAGCACCTGCACCAGCAAGAACGTCATGGACCAGAGCATGATCAGGTCGCCATAGCCAGCCTTCCCGAGATAGCGTGCCGAGAGGCCCTGGAAGACGTAGGTGAGCAGCCCCGAGATGAAGAAAGCCCCGGCGACGTAGGCGCTGCCGGCCCGCGCCCCCTGCCGTGCTTTGAGGAGGTTGGTCATCAGACAGCTATCAGCTCTCAGCGCTCGGCAATCAGCTTCCCGACAGACGGCGTCTCTCCGCCTTGAATACAGAGCCCAGCACCGGCGCGGGGGATTATGCGCTCGGGCGCCCGGCTACCATCGCACTCTTGCAGAAAGCTGATAGCTGACGGCTGATCGCTACCTAACGTAGCCACGTCTGGATTATGACGCGGAAGACCCCGAGCGGGTAGGCGAGCTTCGGGGGCTTCTTCGTCTCGCCGGCGGCGCGGCTCAACATGGTGACGGGGACCTGCTCGAAGCGCAGCTTGTTCTTCAGCGCCTCCAGGATGATCTCGTTCGCGTTGAAGCGGTCCTCGCGCAGGTTCAGCTTGTGCAGTTCGGAGACCCGTATCGCCCTGAAGCCGTTAGTGCAGTCCGAGACCTTCACGCCGGTTAGAAGCGAGATCAGCCTGGAGAAGAAGACCACGCCGACGTGGCGGACGCTGCCCGCCTCCTCGTAGAAGCCCATGAAGCGCGAGCCGAGCACGAAGTCCGCCCTGTCCTCGATGATGGGCTTCACGAGGCGCTCGATCTCGTCGGGCTTGTACTGGCCGTCGGCGTCGAGGTTGATGACGATGTCGGCGCCTTCGGCCTGCGCGATGGCGAAGCCGGTGCGCAGCGCGTCGCCCTGACCCCGGTTGACGACGTGGGTGACGAGGGGCACGCCCTCCTGGCGGGCGATGGCGGCCGTCGCGTCAGTCGAGCCATCGTCTACTACGACAGTCTTGACTTGGTAGCCGAGTATCTCCTCGGGCAGCCCGCGGAGCACGTCTCTTATCCCGCCCTCCTCGTTGTAGGCGGGGATGACGATGAGGATCTCGCGCCGCTCCGGGGAACGCTCCTCCGGGACCACGTACCTCTCCTCGTACTGGCGGACGGCGAGGCCCGTGACGATCTCGCCGTTCCGGCGCCGGGCCTCCTGGACCTGGTTGAGCAGGTACAGGAAGAGGCCGTAGAGGAGCAACGTCGCGAACGAGAGGAGCGCGAAGCCGCGGTTCTCCAGACCGAACAGGCGGGTGAAGACCTCGCCCACCTGCGGGAGCACCGAGACCAGGGCCACCCCCAGGGCTATGAGCAGGCTGAGGAACAGGCCGAACCTGCTGTACCCGCCGCCGCGGTACCTCAGGACGCCGTAAAGCGCGAAGAGCGCGGCGACGAAGATGCCCGCGAAGCGCACGTGTTCAGCCGTCATTCCTGTCCCTCCACGATCGTCCCGCTCAAGTTTGTCTCCGCCCGGTTCGCGGCGAACGCCGCCCGGCGTCCGGTTCTCGAATAACCCGCCGGCGCGATTGTATAGAACGCACGGCTAAATGTAAATTGTAACGGCGCAAAAGCCCAGTTTTCTACGCCCCGGCCGGGCCGTTCGCATGGCAGCGACCGAGGATCTTGTTAAGCTACCGGCGTGCGCGGGAGGTGGCACATCAGGGACGAGGCGTGCTCTACGACCTGATCCGGGCGCTGCCAGTGGCGATCGTGGTCCTCCTCGTGCCCGGGTGGTTCTGGGCGAGGGTTCTTCGCGCTTCCGCCGACCTCTACGAGCAGGCGGCTCTCTCGGTGGCGCTCTCGATGGCGCTGGTGCCGGCCGTGCTGCTGGTGCCCACCCGGCTGCTCGGCGGCGGGGTGACCCTGGCCTGGGCGGTGGCCGCGCCGCTGGTCGTATTTGCGGCGGGGCTGGCAGCGTACCTGCGCTTCGGTCCGGCCAAGGGGCCCGACGAGCCCCTCGCCCCGCTCCCCCCTGCGCCGGGAACGCCCGCGCTCTCGTTGCTGATCGCGGGTCTCGCGCTCGCGCTCGGGGTGGTGGCCGGGGCGCTGCCCCGGGTGCCGATCGAACCCCTGGTCACGGTCGGCTTCGTGCCCGAGATGGGGGTCGTGATCGCGATAGTGGTGCTCGTCTGCTTCGCGGGGCTCGTGCACGTGATCGAGACCCGCCAGGTACCCGCACCGGCCGCCGATCCCGGTGGCCGGGCCGTCGAGCCGGCCACGACGCTGCTCGCGCGAAGGTTGCTCTTGCCCGCGGTGCTGGTGCTCGCGCTCGTGCGCGGCTACGCGGGACCGGTGCTCCACGACTGGCCTTTTATCCGCGGCGTAGACCACTACTCCCACGCCGTGATGGCCCAGCGCATGATGGCCGAAGGTCAGATAGAGCCCTACCTCATCTACCCCCCGGGCTTCCACGCCACCACCGCCGCCCTCTCGCGCCTGAGCGGCCTGGAGCCCCTCGAGCTCTTCCCCGTCCTCGCCCCGCTGCTCCTGCTCTTGCCGGCCCTGGCCCTCTACGTCCTGGCGAACAGGCTGTGGGGCTTCTGGTGCGGGGTGGCGGCGGCGCTCTTCGGCGTGTTGCTGGGGGGCACCTACTACTACTACAACGACGCCATGTACCCCAACTTCGTCACCTCCCAGTTCCTGATGGTGTTGGCCGTGGCGGCGCTGGTAGCGCTCTACGCCTCGCCCCGCCCGCCGGCGCTGCGCGGCGGCCTCGCGCGCGTGGGCCTCCTTTTCGCGGTGCTCGGCTCCTCGGTGGTGCTCTACCACCAGGTGGCGAGCCTGTACCTGGCGGCGATGCTGGCGGTGGTGGGGCTCCTCTTCGTGCCCTACCTCTTCCTCCGCGACAGGCCGAGAGGCGTTGCCCTGTTCCTCTCGCTCGCCCTGCTCGGGCTGCTCTCAGTGCTCTACGCGTGGGAGACCTACGACCTGGGGGGGACGGTGGCGGGCGTTTTCGGCGGCTCTTCGGGGTCGAGCCATACCGGTGCCGCGGTGGCCATGGCGGTGGGCACCCAGGCCCCCTACCCTCTCGAGTTCCTGCTCGGGAACATGGTCTCGCAGCCGGTGGCGTGGCTGGGGCTGCTCGGCGTGTTCCTCGTGGCCGGGGAGCTCTTGTGGCGGAGGACGAACCGTCCGCAAACCCTGTCCTATCTCACCCTCGTGCTCTGGGCGCTGCTGCTGTTCGTGGGCAGCCGCTCGTCCCTTACCGGCTTCCCGCAGCGCTTCGGGCGCGACCTGTGCGTCCCGCTCGCCGTCTTCGCGGCCCTCGCCTTCGTGGTTGTCCTGAGGTCTCTCCTAAAGTCCCGCAGAGAGGCTGGCGCGGTCTTCGTGGCCTCCCTCGCCGTGCTCATGGCCTGCACCCTGGTGGGGGTGCGGACGGCGAGCAGCCTCCAGATCGCCAGCGGCCCGAGCGTCCAGATGACGATCACGCCCGAGATCTCCGCCGCCGGCGAGTGGCTAAGAGAGCACAACGAAGGCGGGAACATAATGGTCAGCCCGCACTTCAACCAGGTGCCGAGCCGCATGATGCTCGCCATGGGCAACTACTCCGCGCTGCAGTCCTTCGATCCGTACCAGATAGAGAACCCGAGGGACCTCCCCCCCACGGGCCAGGAGCCGCTTAAGGACGTCCTCTTCGTTATGATCCACCCTGCGGCCGAGCGCACGGACCTGCTGCTTCGGGAGCACGACGTCGACTACGTCGTCCTCTACAAGGACATGCCGGACAGGTGGACCGTGGACTACTGGAAGGCGTTCGAGGCAAGGCCCGACCTCTACCGGACGGTCTTCGAGAACGGCGATGTCCTCATCGTCGTGCGGCGCGAGACGGCACCCGCGGGCTAAGGGATCGCGCGGGTATAATGCTCACGTCGCGAGCCCGCCGCCTCCCTTGAACGGCATGGTGGACGAGAAGAAGAGAGACGGTCTCCTGTTCGTGTTGCTCGTGTACGCCGCGAGCCGCCTGTTCTACCTCGGGGCGGGCGCGCTGTTCGCGAGCGTCGTGCCGGTGGGGCGTTTCCAGGGCGTAACGGCCGACGTGCCCTTCGGGAGGATGAACCTCTGGTCGCATTGGGACGGGGAGCACTACGTGGCGCTCGCCGCGGACGGGTACCTCCAGCCTCCGGCTAACGCCTCCCCCGCGTTCTTCCCGCTGTACCCGCTCCTGATCCGGGGCCTCGCCACGCTGTTCGGCGGACCCCTCTCCCCGCCGGCGCTCTCCGCGTGGGGTCCTCTCGTCTCCCTGCTCGCCCTGCCCTTCGCCCTCTATTTCGTCTACCGGATAGCCGAAGACGGATGGGGAGAGAGCGCCGCGCGGGTAGCCGTCCTGACCCTGGCCCTCTTCCCCACGAGCTTCTTCTTTAACGCGGCCTACACAGAGAGCCTCTTCCTGGCGCTCTCGGCCGGCTCTATGTGGGCCCTGCGGGTCAGGAGGGACCTGCTCTTGGCCTGCCTGCTCGCGGGCCTCGCCACGGCAACGCGCAACGTCGGGGTGTTCCTGCTGGTGCCGCTCGCCTACGAGTGGCTCAGGAACGCGCGGGAGTACGGCTGGCAGGGTGTCTACCTCGCCCTCGCGCCCTCTGGCCTCGCCCTCTACGCGACGTACCTGTGGTGGCGCTTCGGGGACCCCCTGCTGTTCTACACCCAGCAGAGCCGCTGGGGCAGGGAGGCGACGGGCCCCATCGACACCGTGCTCGGCGCCCTCACGCGGGGCGGACAGGGCATAGCAGGGCTCTTCTCCCCGCGCCTCTGGGCCGACCCCTCCCTCGGGCGCGTGGCAGATGCCCTGGCAGCCGCGAACAACGCGTACAACCTGATCTTCCTCGGCCTCGCCCTCGCGCTGCTCGTCGCAGGCCTCAAGGTCTTACCCCCCGACCTGAGCGCCTACTCCCTGCTCCTGATCCTACCCCCCACCCTCTTCGGCACCCCGCAGGGCCCGCTCATGGGCCTTCCCCGTTACGTCCTCGTCGCCTTCCCCCTGTTCATAGTTTTCGGGGCGCTCCTCAGAGACCGCCGCGCTCTCGGCGGCTGGCTGGTCGCAAGCGCCGCCTTCTCCCTGGTCCTCTGCGCCCTCTTCGTGACCTGGCGGTTTGTGGCTTGAGAGCTATCAGCTACTCACAGAACGGCGAGAGCCCCGCTCTACGGCGGGGCTCTCCCGTGGATCGAGGCATTTTCGCCTTACGGTCGCGCCACGCCCGTCCTTTGCTGACGGCTGATGGCAGACCGCTGAAAGCTACAGCGTCGACGGCTCGGCGGGCGCCTTGTTGATGCGCTGCTTCGCCTTGCCCGTCCGCCAGTTCACGCTGGGCATGACGACGTCGGGGTCGATCCTGTCCCGGTACTCGATGGCGATGTTCATGAGCGAGTCGAGCAGGCTGTCGCCGAGGTAGTGGGGCTCGAGGCCGAGGTCCAGGAGGCCCGTGTGCTTGGCGTTGTAGTAGTGGTCGTACTTCTCGACGCGCGGGTTCTCGATGTTCTCTATCCTGGCGGAGACGCCGAGCTTGGCGGCGCTCTCGACGACCATCTCGGCGAGCTCCCTCACCGAGAACTCCTCGGTGAACTGGTTGAAGACCCGCATCTCGCCCCTCTGAGCGGGGTTCTCGACGGCGAGCTCGATGCAGCGCACCGTGTCCCGGATGTCCAGGTAGCCCCGCGTCTGGGAGCCGTTGCCGTAGACTGTCAGGGGGTGGTCGATGGCGGCCTGCACGCAGAAGCGGTTCAGGACCGTCCCGAAGACCTCCTCGTAGTCGAAGCGGTTCATCAGGCGCGGGTCGCGCTCGGTCTGCGGCGTCACGGTGCCGTAGACGACGCCCTGGTTCAGATCCGTGGCCCTAAGGCCCCAGATCTTGCAGGCGAAGTGGATGTTGTGGGAGTCGTGGACCTTCGAGAGGTGGTACCAGCTGCCGGGCTGCTTCGGGAAAGGCAGCACGTCCTTGCGGCCGTTGTGCTCGATCTCGATGTAGCCCTCTTCGATGTCGATGTTGGGCTGGCCGTACTCGCCCATCGTCCCGAGCTTCACCAGGTGGCAGTCCGGCACGTACTCGTTTATCGCGAAGAGCACGTTCAGGTTGCCGATCACGTTGTTGTGCTGGGTGTACACCGCGTGACGCCTGTCGATCATGGAGTAAGGCGCGGCCCGCTGCTCGGCGAAGTGCACGATCGCGTCTGGCCGGTGGCGCTGCACCACGTCGGAGACGAACTCCCAGTCGAGCAGGTCCCCGAACTCGAACCCCATGGTCTGCCCGCTGATCTCGCGCCAGGCCTTGATCCGCTCCTTTATGTCGGAGATCGGGGTCAGGCTCGCGGCAGACAACTCGTGGTCGATGGTCCTCCTGACGCAGTTGTCCACGATCACTACCTCGTGGCCCACGTCGGAGAGGTGTAACGAGGTCGGCCAGCCGCAGTAGCCATCGCCCCCGAGAACCAGTACCTTCATCGCTCGCGCCTCCTTCTCGATACCGTCTGGTTTCTTATCGAAATCACACCAAACTTAAATCAAACTTGCTGGCCGACGATTGTAGCAGAGAAGCCGCGGAACGGTTATATGGCGTTACAAGCGTCGGGGTCGAGGTCCTCAGGTTCTCAGTTCTTTAGGGATGCTAGGCGTAGCGGGATCCGGGCTCCCAGACCCTCAAATCTCAAAGCCCAGGAGCCTCAGAACCTTGCCCCGCGGAAGACGCAACCCTTTAGCGAAGCGCTCAGAAGGGCCGGATGTTCCTGTAGGTGGGCAGCGGCCCGCCCGCGGCCTCCAGGACGTAGTCGTTCCACATGCGGTCGATAACGTCCTGGTTGTCCCCGGCTATGTTCGTTCTCATCTCGGGGTCCGCGTTCAGGTCGTAGAGATGGGCGTTCGATCCGTCGTTCTTGGCGAACATGACGTAGTCCTCGTCGCGCGCCCAGGCGCGGTCGTTATAGCCTAAAGTGAAGTAGGGCCTCTCCTCCGGCTCTCCCCCGTCGACGAGGACGGAGAGGTCCTGGCCATCCATGGGCTGCTCAGGCTCTATGCCGAGGAAGCCTAAGATCGTGGGCGCGACGTCGTGGGTCGAGGCGAAGTACTCGCTCGTCTCGCCCGCCGCCTTGCCCTCGGGGTGCCGGATGAAGAAGGGTACGTCAGTGACCTCTGGCCAGAGCGCGTAG
>DATACV010000331.1:0-4328 GCA_036258875.1 Rubrobacteraceae bacterium | reverse complement strand
GCCCGTCGAGGGTAAAGGGGCCGGCATGAGAGTAGTAGTCGTAGGGGCGACTGGCAACATCGGGACCAGCGTGCTCAGGTCGCTCGAGAAGGAAGAACGCGTCGAGTCAGTCGTCGGGCTGGCGCGCCGGCTCCCCGGTCTGAGGGTGCCGAAGGTCGAGTGGGCCACGGCGGACGTGGTCACGGACGACCTCGTGCCGCACCTGCGCGGGGCCGACGCCGTGGTGCTGCTGGCCTGGATCATCCAGCCCTCCCGCGACCTGAACAAGCAGTGGATGGTGAACGTCGAGGGGAGCATGCGGGTGGCGAGGGCCGCGAAGGAGGCCGGGGTCCCGGCGCTCCTCTACGCCTCCTCAGTCGGAGCCTACTCGCCCGGCCCCAAGGACCGGCGCGTGGACGAGAGCTGGCCGCCCGGCGGCACGCCGACCTCCTACTACGCGCGGCACAAGGCCGAGGTCGAGCGCAGGCTCGACCGCTTCGAGATGGAGGCGTCCGACCTCAGGGTAGTAAGGATGCGCCCCGGGCTGGTCTTCAAGAGGGAGGCGGCCGAGGGGATAAGGCGCCTCTTCGCCGGCCCATTCCTGCCGAGCCCCCTGGTCCGCACCGACCTCATAAACGCCGTCCCCGAAATACCCAACCTGCGAGGCCAGATCATCCACTCCTACGACGTGGGCGAGGCCTTCAGGCTCGCGATAGTCAACGACGAGGCGCGCGGCGCGTTCAACCTCGCGGCGGAGCCGGTCCTCGACCCCGACGAGCTGGGGAGGATACTGGGCGCCAGGCCCGTGCCGCTATCTGCGCAGCTGGCGCGCGCCGGCGCCAGGATCTCGTGGCAGCTCAGGCTCCAGCCCGTCTCCGAAGGCTGGCTCGACATGGCGCTGAACATCCCCGTGATGGACACGAGCCGCGCCCGCGAAGTGCTCGGCTGGCAGCCGCAGCGCAGCGCTGACGAGGCGCTGCTAGACCTGCTCGAGGGCCTGCGCACCGGTGCCGGGCTCGACACCCCGCCGCTCTCGCCGAAGACGAGCGGGCCGTTCCGCATCCGCGAGATACTCACCGGCGTGGGAGGGAGGGAGCCGTGAAGGCCGTGGTGTGGCACGGCAAAGAGGACGTGCGGGTGGACAATGTCCCCGACCCCATAATCCAGGAGCCCACCGACGCGATAGTCAGGATCACCTCCACCGCTATCTGCGGCTCCGACCTCCACCTCTACTCCAAGCTCTCTCCCCTCATGCGCGAGGGTGACATCATCGGCCACGAGCCGATGGGGATAGTCGAGGAGGTAGGAGCCGCCGTCGAGCACATTAGCCCCGGCGACCGGGTCGTGATCCCCTTCAACATCTCGTGCGGTCACTGCTACTTCTGCAACCAGCAACTCTACTCCCAGTGCGAGACGACGCGCGACCGGGGCAAGCTCGCCCAGACCGTGAACCTCCTCGGACGCGGCAGGGGCGCGAGCCTCTTCGGATACACCCACGTCTACGGCGCGGTCCCTGGCGGTCAGGCCGAGTACCTGCGCGTCCCCCAGGCCCACTTCGGCCCCATAAAGGTCCCCGAGGGCCCGCCCGACGAGCGCTTCCTGTACCTCTCCGATGTCCTGCCCACCTCCTGGCAGGCCGTCGCCTACGCCGACGTGCCCGAGGGCGGAACCCTGGGCATCTGGGGCCTCGGCCCCATAGGTCAGATGTGCGCCCGCATCGCGCTGCATCAGGGGGCAGGGCGCGTGATAGGGATAGACACCGTCCCCGAGCGCCTCACGCTCGCCGCCAGGTACGGGGTCGAGACCATAGACTTCGGCGGGGTGGAGAGCGTCCGGGATGTCATCCTCGACCTCACGGACAACAGGGGCGTGGACTCGGCGATAGACGCAGTGGGCATGGAGGCGAGCGGCTCCATCGTGGGCTCTATCCTCCAGGCCACGAAGGTCCAGCTCGACCGGGCTACCGCCCTGCGCGAGTGTATGTCCGCGATCCGGCGCGGCGGGACGCTCTCGCTCTCCGGCGTGTACGCCGGGCCGATACAGGCCTTCCCCTTGGGCGACCTCTTCGACATGCAGATCCAGGTTCGCATGGGCCAGACCAACGTCAGGCGCTACGTGGAGGACATAATGCCGCTCCTCACCGACGAGGACCCCCTGGGCACCGGGGACCTCAAGACGCACGAGATGGCGCTCGACGACGCCCCCTACGGGTACGAGATCTTCCAGCAGAAACGCGACGGCGCCATCAAGATCGTCTTGAAACCGTAATGCCGTAGGGGCGCGCCCCTACGGCGCCTCATGCAGCATCTCCCTGGCCACGACGACGCCGTCTTCGTCGGCGTAGACGTACTGGCCCGGTGTCCAAGTTACGCCGCCGAAGCGCACGGGCACGTCCCTCCGGCCCGTACGCTGCTTGTTGCTCCTGAGGGGGTTCGTCGCGAGCGCCAGCACGCCGACCTCGATCCCGGCCAGCTCCCGCGAGTCGCGGATGCAACCGTTTACGATGATGCCCTCTAGGCCGCGTGAGGCGGCTATCGAGGCCAGCTTGTCCCCCAACAGCGCACAGCGCGTGGAACCGCCTCCGTCCACGACCAGGACGAAACCCGCCGCGAGGTCCTCCAACGCTTCCCTGACCAGCACGTTGTCTTCGTGGACCTCGACCGTCGAGATGGGACCGGAGAAAGCCGCTGCGCCGCCGTAGCTGGTGAAGATCGGCGCGCACACCTCAACTCTCGAAGAGAACAGGTCGCAGATATCCGCTGTCTTTTTGCTCGTCTGTCCCGGACTCATCGCGTCGATCTCACCACCCCTTTCCAGAACTCGTCCCGCTCACCAGGGACGAAAGGCTCGTACAACGTGACGCGGTCTATGAGGCCTTCGTAGCGTTGCTTCAGGGCTTCTCCGAGCTCGGCCGGGGCAGCCTCGACCGTGAAAGTGCCGAGCATCTCGTCGGTGACGATATCTGGCATCTCGTCCCACCTCTTCTCCCTGGCGAGTTTGCCGAGCCGCTCGCCTACCTTCTCCCAGCCGTGGGTTTCGAGGACGGGGCGGTAGGTTGGGGTCGAGGCGTAGAAGGAGATCTGGGCGCGAACCTTCTCGCGTTGCTCATCGATCTCCGCGCCGCTGTGGCCGGTGATCACGAAGGCGGCGGTCGCGAGCTCGACCTCTTCGGGGTCCCGGTTCTCTCGCCGCGCGCCCCCGGCGATGGCCGGCTTTACGGTCCTCCTGACGTACTCGGGGGAGTGGAAGGGGTGGACGTGGAAGCCGTCGCAGAGCTCGCCCGCGAGGCGCGCGAGGTTGGTGTTGACCCCGGCGATGTAGACGGGGACCTCCGGGTTCTCGATCGGGCCGGGGTTGAAGAACGGCGTCATGAGCGTGTGCCGGTAGAACTCCCCCTCGAAGCCCAGGGGGCCTTCGGACTGAAAGGAGGCCCAGATGGTGCGCAGGGCCAGGATATACTCGCGCAGCCTCGCGACGGGCCTGTCCCAGGGCATGGAGAACCGGCGCTTTACGTGCGCCTTGACCTGGGTGCCCAGGCCGAGAATGAAGCGCCCGCCCGAGAGGTCCTGCAGGTCCCAGGCGGTCTGGGCGACCTCCATCGGCGAGCGGGAGAAGGCGATGGCTACCGCGGTCCCGAGCTCTATCTTCTCCGTCTCGCTGGCCGCCAGGGCGAGCGGGAGGAAGGCGTCGTGCCTGGTCTCGCTGGTCCAGAGACCGGCGAAGCCTAAAGACTCTGCGGCGCGGGCAGTTTAGCCCGCGCCGCGCAGGTGCTTCCCCTCGGTGCCGAGGCTCGCGTCGAGCCTCATCTAGGGGATGAGGATCAACTTGCCAGTCGTATTGCGGCCTTCGAGGTCGCGGTGGGCCTGCGCTGCCTCCGAGAGCTGGTACGTGCCGCCGATACGGACCTCGAGGGAGTTGTTGCCCACCCAGGAGAGGACGCTCTCGGCGCGCCACAGTAGCTCCTCGCGCGTCAGGGTGTGCCACGCGAGGGCGGGCCTGGTGAGAAAGAGCGCGCCCTTCTGGTTCAAGACCTGGGGGTCCACCGGGGGGACGGGGCCGCTCGAGGCCCCGAAGAGCACCATGTAGCCGCGGGGCTTGAGGAGATCGAGGCCTCCGTCGAAGGTGTCCTTCCCCACGGAGTCGTAGACCACGTCTACGCCCTCGCCCCCCGTGATGCGCCTCGTCTCCTCGACAAAGTCCTGCTCCCTGTAGAGGATGACCTCGTCCGCCCCGGCGCCCCTCGCCAGCTGCGCCTTCTCCTCGCTGCCGGCGGTCCCGATGACTGTCGCCCCGCGCATCTTGGCCATCTGGACCAGGAGAAGCCCCACCCCGCCGGCCGCCGCGTGCAA
>DATACV010000330.1:0-6882 GCA_036258875.1 Rubrobacteraceae bacterium | reverse complement strand
AGAAGTCCACCATCGTGACCTCGCCGCAGTACGTGGCGTGCGCGAGGTCCACGTCGTCCCGCGTGAGACCGGCGTCCTCGTACTTGCCGTAGCAGGGGTAGAGCTGCTCCCCGGCGTAGCCCTCCCTGTACCTCGCCGTGTGGTAGTCGGGCGCGTCCCAGGGCTCGTGCGGGTCCCAGGTGTCCACGTAGAGAAAGAACCGATCGTCGTGGTGGCGCTCGAGCCAGCGCTCGGCCTCCGTCATCGTGCGCGCCACCATCCGGTCCTCCTCCGAGCGCCACAGCGAGCGCGAGTCGGCCCGCTCGTGCGGCCTGGTGTCGTCGCCCTGGCCCCGCACCCACACGAAGTCGTCGAAGCCGCGGTCGTAGCCGAAGCCGTTGCGGATGTAGAACGGGGTGTCTACGACCCCCATCGTGTGGTACCCCGCCCCGGACAACACCTCGGGTAGCGTCATCAGGTGTCGCGGCAAGGGCTCCCAGCCCATGTGCGCGTACGAGAACGTGCCAGTCAATATGTCCGCCCGCGCAGGCATGGTGGGGAAGGAGGAGACCACGTGCTCGTCGAAGACGACCGAAGAGCGCGCCAGCTCGTCCAGGTTCGGCGTCTGGATGTAGGGGTTGCCATACGCCCCCAGGTGGTCCCTGCGAAACGTGTCCGCAACGATCACCACCACGTTAGGACGGTCTATCATCATCTGCCTCCTGCTTCGAGTAACTGTTCAATCCACTCTGCCTACTAGTTAAGTTAACAATAGTGTCAGGATCCCTCGCTCGCCGTATATAGGCTAGACGGCATATTTCTCGCTCCTGGGCTCTCGGTTTGCTCCACGCCCCACACCCTCGCTGCCATATTCTTCCTTTCACCACAGTTTGTCTACTAACTTTATGTACAATCGTCGAGGCAGGACTTTAGACCAGGCAAGCTTCGCCGTCAAGGTCGGCCGCTCCATCCGCGGGGCCAGGGCTCCTTCGGTGAGCACTAAATGTGCCGGTTGACCCATTTCACCGGGCGCTATATGTCCGTATCCTTGATAACCAAGTCGGTAGACAAAGGAGGCGTATTCAGAGACGCACCCACAAGACGGGCGAGACGTTGACGCCAAACGGACCAAAGTGGGGCCGGACAACCAGGCGATTCCGCAATTGACGTCATCACAGAACGGTGGTAGGCTGCCACGATGTTCACAAACCAAATGAAAATTATAGGGAAAGTGGGGTACCGGTAGATGCGCAACTTTATATTGCTGGCGATAGTGGGCTTGATCGCCCAGCTGGTGGACGGGTCGCTGGGGATGGCCTACGGGGTCACCTCCACTACGCTGCTGTTGGCTGTGGGGATTTCGCCGGCGCTCGCGTCTGCCAGCGTCCACATCGCTGAGGTCGGGACGTGCGCGGTCTCCGGCGTCTCGCACTGGCGCTTCGGGAACGTGGACTGGTCCAAGATCTTGTGGATAGCGCTGCCTGGCGCCGTCGGGGCTTTCTTCGGGGCTATAGCGGTCACCTGGATCGTGACCGTCGCCGAGGAGCTGGTGGCGCCGGTTATCGCCATCTTCCTGTTCGGCTTGGGCGTGTACGTCCTGGCCCGCTTCTCCTTCAGGCGGCAGGAGAGGCCGGTGCAGGAGAGGCCCGTCGCGAAGGGTTTCCTGGCGCCGCTTGGCCTGGTAGCGGGCTTCCTCGACGCCGCTGGCGGCGGTGGGTGGGGTCCGATCTCCACGCCCACCCTTCTCAGCAGCGGCCGCATGCAGCCGCGCAAGGTGGTCGGCACTGTAGACACCAGCGAGTTCCTCGTGGCCCTCGCCGCGAGCATCGGGTTCCTCCTCGCGTTGAGCTTCGCGCAGATCCCGTGGCAGATCGTGGGGGCGCTGCTGCTCGGCGGCATAATAGCTGCACCGATAGCAGCGTACATAGTGCGCATCTTGCCGGCTCGCATCCTGGGGACGGCGGTCGGCGGCATCATCCTCATCACCAATATGAGGACCTTCATGGGGGCGGTGGGGATCGAGGGCGCTACCGCGTTGCTCCTCTACGCCGTGATCGTCGCGGTCTGGCTCGCGGCGCTCGTCCACTCGATAATGGTGAACCGCCAGGAGAAGGGCAAGAACGCCGTAACGGAGAGCCAGCCGGCCTAGGAGCGCTAAGCTCGGAGCGACCCGCGCGGCGGGGCCGGAACTCAAACCGGTCCCGCCGCAGCTTTGTGGGGAGACCTCGTTCAAGGCCGCCGCCGAGTCCGGGCGGAGCGAACGCTCGGGGACGAGCCTGATAAGGCCTTGACTCTGCCGGACAGCGAGTTCGTGCCGAAGCCGGAGGACCCGACGTCCGACCTGGCGAACCACTGCTCCATAAGCCAGGAGGCGACGTACTCGCCCCCGGTGTCAGGGAGTCCCTAGACGTCCCGGTGCCCAGCTTGGAACCGTCCGCCGGTCGAACACGCTCTTCCCCGATGGGGTCCGGTGATGACGGCCCCTGAAGGCGGGCGCGGCGCCCGAGACGTCCGGGTTGCGGGGGAGCGCCGAGGGGTGAGATCATTGGGACGATGAGGGGAAGGTATGGTCCGGCTTCCTGGCCGGCTTGCGCGGGAGGAGACTATGGATAGATTAGGCGGCGAAGGCGAAGGACAGGTCAGTTCCGTCCGGCAGGTGGCGCTGGCCAGCTTCATCGGGACGGCGATAGAGTGGTACGACTTCTTCCTCTACGGGACGGCCGCCGCGCTGGTGTTCGGCACCCTCTTCTTCCCGGAGGCTACGCCGCTAGGGGGGACGTTGCTGGCGTTCGCGACCTACGGCGTAGGGTTCTTCGCCCGGCCCGTGGGCGGCATAATCTTCGGCCACTACGGAGACCGCATCGGCCGCAAGGCCATGCTGGTGCTCTCGCTGCTAATCATGGGGGTAGCGACGTTCCTGATCGGGCTGTTGCCGACCTTCCAGCAGGTGGGCGTCCTGGCGCCGATCCTGCTCGTCATCTTGAGGCTCTTGCAGGGCATAGGCGTAGGCGGGGAGTGGGGAGGGGCGGTCCTCATGGCCGTCGAGCACGCGCCTCCCGGCAGGCGGGGCTTCTACGGGAGCTGGCCGCAGATGGGCGTACCCGCTGGGCTGCTGCTCGCCAACGTGGTCTTCGCGATCACCTCAGCCACCCTGCCCGAGGCGTGGGGCTGGCGGGTGCCTTTCCTCTTTAGCATCATCTTGATAGGGGTGGGGCGCTTTATCCGCCTGAGGATCATGGAGAGCCCGGCCTTTATGCGGGTGCAGGAGAGCGGCACCGAGTCGCAGATGCCGATAATCGACGTGCTCAGGACCTACCCCAAAAACGTGCTGCTGGCGATGGGCATGCGCATCGCCGAGAACGGGACCTTCTACATCCTGACCGCCTTCGTGCTCACCTACGTCGTCCAGGAGGTCGGTCTGGAGCAGAACGTGGGCCTCCGCGGCGTCATCATAGCCGCCGCGATCGGGCTCGCCACCATCCCCCTGTTCGGGGCCCTCTCTGACCGCGTCGGGCGGCGCCCGGTGTACCTTTTCGGGGCGGTCTTCTCGCTGTTGTTCGCCTTCCCGTTCTTCTGGCTCTTGAACACCGGTGTGGAGCCCCTGATCTGGCTCGCCATCGTCCTCGGCGTGAACCTCGGGCACGACTCGATGTACGGCCCGCAGGCGGCGTACTTCTCTGAGCTCTTCGGGACGCGGGTGCGCTACTCGGGCGCTTCGTTGGGCTACCAGCTCGCCTCGGTCCTGGCCGGCGGGCTCTCGCCCCTGATCGCCGTTGCCCTGCTCGCCTCCTACGGCTACACGGCGGTCGCCATCTACATGGCGTTCATGGCGCTCATAACGGTGGTCTCGGTGATCCTGGCCTCCGAGACGTACCAGGAGGACATCGACGAGACGCAGGCGCCGGAGCGCCGGCTGATCTCTGAGGAACCGGAACCCGGGGCGCAATAGCAGGCCGACGGGGGCGGCGCGTTGCCGCCCCCTTTATCATCGCTTCGCGGAGGGCTTTGTTCCCGGCAGCGGCGGGTAAACTCCGCTTGTAAGAAGCAGGTGACCGTTTCGAAGGGGCGAGATGATGAGTGAGACTTCCATCGTGCCGGGACCTTCCGCGGCCGGGGTGGACCTGAGCGGGCGCAGCGCCCTGGTAACCGGGGCGGCTAGCGGGATAGGACGAGCCTGCGCCGGGAGGTTGGCCCGGGCAGGCGCCTCCGTGACCGTCCTCGACCTGGACGAGGACGCCGCGAAAAAGGTGGCGGGCGAGATCGGGGGCGAGGCCGTGCGGGCCGACCTCTCGGACTACGAGGTCCTCGACAACCTCGAGGTGGACGCGGACATCGTCGTCAACAACGCGGGACTGCAGCACGTCGCTCCCCTCGAGGAGTTCCCGCCCGAGCGGTTCTCGCTCATCGTGCGGATCATGCTCGAGGCGCCGTTCAGGATCATCCAGAAGGCGCTCCCCGGGATGTACGAGAAGGGGTGGGGGCGCATAGTCAACATCTCCTCCGTGCACGGCCTGCGGGCCTCGCCTTACAAGTCGGCCTACGTCTCGGCCAAGCACGGTTTGGAAGGGCTCTCCAAGACCGTCGCCCTGGAGGGCGGACCCAAAGGCGTAACCTCCAACTGCGTCAACCCGGCGTACGTCAGGACGCCGCTCGTCGAGAAGCAGATCGCGGACCAGGCCAGGACGCACGGCATACCCGAGGGCGAGGTCATAGAGAAGATCATGCTCACCGAGCCCGCGATAAAGCGGCTCATAGAGCCGGAAGAGGTGGCCGAGCTGGCAACGTTCCTCTGCTCGGAGGAGGCCTCGTTCATCAACGGCGCGTCCATCGTCATGGACGGCGGGTGGACCGCCCGCTAGGAGGAGTAAGCTATGACCGAGACAGCCGAAGGGACCCTGCTCTGGGAGCCCCCCGCCGAGCTGAAGGAGAACGCGGTCATAACCCGCTACATGGGTTGGCTGGAGGAGAACAGGGGCCTCTCCTTCGGGGACTACAACGAGCTGTGGGAGTGGTCGGTCGACGACGTCGAAGGCTTCTGGTCCTCGCTCTGGGAGTTCCTCGACGTCAAGGCCTCGAAGCCGTACGAGAGGGTGCTGGCCAAGAGGGAGATGCCGGGGACCGAGTGGTTCCCCGGGGCGGAGCTGAACTACGCCGAGCACGTCTTCCGCAACGCCGGCGAACGCCCCGACGAGCCCGCGCTCGTGCACAGATCGGAGATAAGGCCCCTCGCCGAGACGAGCTGGGCGGAGCTGCGCGAGAAGACGGCGGCCCTCTCGGCGGAGCTGCGCGAGATGGGCGTGGAGCGCGGGGACAGGGTAGTCGCCTACCTGCCCAACGTGCCGGAGGCCGTCGTAGCCTTTCTCGCCACGGCCTCTTTAGGAGCTGTGTGGTCGAGCGGCTCGCCGGACTTCGGCGCCGGGAGCATCGTGGACCGCTTCAAGCAGATAGAGCCGAAGGTGCTCTTCGCTGTGGACGGTTACCGCTACGGCGGCAAAGACTACGACCGCACGGAGGTGGTGGCGAAGCTGCAGGCGGAGATCCCGAGCCTCGAGAAGACCGTCTTGCTCCCGTACCTGAACGACGAGCCCGATCTCGGCTCGCTCGAAAACGCCGTCCTCTGGGACGAGGTGCTCGAGGGGCACGAGGGCGCGGAGCTCCGGTTCGAGCAGGTGCCCTTCGCCCACCCGCTGTGGGTGCTCTACTCCTCGGGCACCACGGGGCTCCCCAAGGCCATCGTGCAGAGCCAGGGCGGCATCCTCCTGGAGCACCTCAAGAAGGTGTGCCTGCACATAGATCTCTCGCCCGGCGACCGCTTCTTCTGGTTCACCACCACGGGCTGGATGATGTGGAACCTGCTCGTGAGCGGCCTGCTCGCGGGGGCGACCGCCGTCCTCTACGACGGCAACCCCGGCCACCCCGACATGAACACTTTATGGGAGCTCGCCGAGGAGACAGGCATGACCCACTTCGGGACCAGCGCCAGCTACCTGACCTCGTGCGTGAACGCCGGCATAGAGCCGGGTGAGGACTTCGATCTGGGCCGGCTCAAGGGCGTAGGCTCGACGGGCTCTCCGCTGCCGCCGGAGGGCTTCGGGTGGGTCTACGGGCACGTCAAAGAGGACGTGTGGCTCTACTCGACCAGCGGCGGCACCGACCTGTGCACGGCCTTCGTCGGCGGGGTGCCGCTCCTGCCGGTGCACGCCGGGGAGCTGCAGGCACGCTCGCTCGGGATGAAGGTAGAGGCCTTCAACGACGAGGGCGAGCCGGTAGTGGACGAGGTGGGGGAGCTCGTCATCACAGAGCCCGCGCCCTCGATGCCCATATACCTGTGGAACGACCCGGATGGAGAGCGGTACCGGGAGAGCTACTTCGACGTGTATCCCGGTGTCTGGCGACACGGGGACTGGATCAAGGTCAAGAGCAGCGGCTCGTGCGTGATCTACGGCCGCTCCGACTCCACCATAAACCGCGGCGGCGTCAGGATGGGCACCAGCGAGATCTACTCCGCCGTCGAGAGCGTCGAGGAGGTAACCGACAGCCTCGTCGTGGACATCCACAGACAGAGCGGCGAGGCCTTCATGCCCCTCTTCGTCGTCCTCGACGAGGGCGCCGACCTCGACGAGCAGCTGAAGAAGAAAATAAAGGGCTCCATCCGCGAGCGGACCTCGCCGCGGCACGTGCCGAACGAGATCTTCGCCGTCCCCGACATCCCCCGGACCCTCAACGGCAAGAAGCTCGAGGTGCCGGTGAAGAAGATCCTCTCCGGGACCCCGCCCGAGGACGCCGCCAGCCGCGACTCGCTGAGCAACCCCGAGTCCCTCGACCGCTTCGCCGAGCTGGCCGAGAGGATCTAGGCTCGACTCCCGATGCGACCGGCGCGGATCGTGCGCCGGTCGCATTACG
>DATACV010000329.1:0-5587 GCA_036258875.1 Rubrobacteraceae bacterium | reverse complement strand
GCATGCTCAGAACGATCTCACCGGTTTCGATCGCCACGGTTACCTCCTTGCCCAGCGAACCCATCCTCGTCCCTCCGATCCTCACGTCCGGGCAGTCTACAGCGGCGGCGAACTTCTGAGAACACCTGCCTTCTACGTGCTTGGGTGAACAGGAGTGCCGCCATCTACGGTTACCAGATCTTTAACACAGCCTTTACAGACCCTTTACAGCGCACGGGCAGCGGGATGTTACGCTCGTACCCAGAAGGAAGAGGAGGGTTATGGTGAGCCAAGACGAGCTAGCGGTAGCCATAGTACTTCTGCTCGCGTGGGGGGGTGGGATAGCGGCCATGGTTCTCGACTGAAAACGCCGCCCCAAATTCGGATGGCATGCCGGCGACACCCCGAAGGTCTCTGATGATGGTGCTGGACGAAGAGCTGTTCGTGGAATTGGCGCTCTGGTGGTGGGTCGTGCTGGTGCTCTGGTCTACGCGGCCGAACTACGAGCGCTGAGAAGCGTGGCAGGATCCTCAGGAGGTTGTCACCGCCGACTACGGTCGGCGCCACCGACTGCCCTTCAGGGTCTTTGCTAGCGTGTGGGCTATCCACTGGACAGCACAGAAGCCACACGCAAGCGTTCTCATATTCCTTACGCCTGGTGGCCTTCACCCCAGGAACATGGAGAGCTCGAGTACGGGCGAACCATGCGGGCTCGACCACCGATTGTGTTTGTGAAGCGCGAAGCGAATGGCAAAGTAGCATGAAGTGCGTCCTAGAATGCTTTGAGGCGCAGCGAGAGGGTGAAGATCAGGAGCCCCGAGACCGCTATGATCCCCAGGGCGATCCGCAACCCGAGGACCTCCGCCAGGCCGCCCACGATCACGGGCCCTAGCAGGAAGCCGCCGTAGCCAAGGGTGGTTACCACGGATATAGCCGCGCCTGCGTGTCCCGGCACGAGGTCGCCGGCGACGGAGAACGTTATGGGGACCACGGCCGAGAGGGCGAGCCCCACGACGAGGAAGCCCGCCACTACGAGGAGCGGTTCGCGGGTGGCGAGCGCGAGGGCCATCCCCCCGGCCGTCAGCAGGCCCGCCCCCAGGAGGGTCCTCCGGTTCCCGAGGCGTCCTATGACGAAGGCGGCTCCCAGGCGGCCGACGGCCATCGAGCCGTAGAAGACCGCGACCCCCGAGCCGCCCAGCAGCGCCGAGAGGCCAAGCGTGTTGCGCAGGTACACGCCGGACCAGTGCTCCATCTCTCCCTCGGAGAGCAACGCCAGCGTGGCGATCGCGGCTACCAGGATGAGCGGCAGCTTACGGTAGAGCCCCGCTTCCCTCGCTTCTTTGTCCCCCGAAGGCCCGCCGAACGGGGGGAAGCGGGTCGCCGCCACGGCCAGGATCACCGCCCCCAGCGGGGGCAGGAGCGCGAGGTAGACCACCCGGTAGTCCAGGCCGGCCGACAGGAGCACGCCAGCCGAGAGCGCCCCTGCCACCCCGCCGGCGGAGAAGGCCGCGTGCAGCACCGCCATCACGCGGCGTTGGGCGGCCCTCTCCAGGTCCACGGCGGCGGCGTTGATCCCGACGTCGTAGAGCCCGGAGGCGGCGTAGAGGATGACGAGGGCTGCGAGCAACGCCCGGTAGCCCTCCGCGGAGGCGAGCGCGGCGATACCGAGGCCCATCACGCCGCCGGAGACGAGCAGGAAGACGCGCCGCCCGAGCCGGTCCGAGGTCCACCCGAGGAGGGCCATCGCCAGGATGGAGGCCGCCGCCCCGACGAAGAGGGCGACCCCGAGCGGGCCGGGCGAGAGATCCAACGCCCCGCTAAGGTCCGCGAGCAGCACCGCGAAGGTCCCCCAGAAGAGCCCGAAGACGCCGAAGGCGCCGAGCAGGACGGGCAGGACGACCTTCGAGCGCAGAGCGTCTCCGTCGGCCCCGCCCGGGCGCGCGCCGGGGCCCGGGATCATCCGCTACCCGCGCCGGGCAGGACCTCGTCGAGGTGCCGGATCACGTAGTCCGGCCCGTCCCGGGAGGAGAGGGCTTCCTCGGGGCCGGTAGCGCCGGTCAGGACCAGGGCGCTGGCCATGCCCGCCTCGTTGGCCATCCGGATGTCGGTGGCGAGGCGGTCGCCGACGAGCAGCGTGGCGCGGGCCGGGACGCCGAGCCTCTCCACGAGCGTGGCGGCCATGTGCGGCGAGGGTTTGCCGACGATCGCCTCGGCGCGAGCCCCCGTCGAGGCCTCGATCGCGGCGAGCATCGCCGCGCAATCGGGGAGGCCGCCGCCGTCAGGTGTCGGGCAGTAGGCGTCCGGGTTGGTCGCCACGATCCTCGCTCCCCCCCGCACGGCGTCGAACGCGACCTGCAGCTTGCGGTAGTCGAAGGTCCGGTCGAAGGAGACTACCACGACGTCTACCCCACCGGGCTCCTGCACCACCTCGTACCCGGCCGAACCGAGCAGCTGGATCAGGGGCCTCTCCCCGACGACGAAGAGCCGCGCCCCGGGCGCGTGGTGCTCGAGATAGCGCAGCAAGGCGTCCGTCGAAGAGATGACGTCCTCCGCGCTGGTCTCCACCCCGAGACGGGTGAGCTTGGCCGCGTAGTCGGCGGGCATCTCGAGCGGCTTGTTGGTCAGGTAGACGACGCTGGAGAGGCGCTTGAGCTCGGCGAGCGTCTCTCTGGCCCCCGGAAGCAGATGGTCCCCGAGGTAGACGGTGCCGTCCAGGTCGAACACGTAGCCGTCGAAGAGCCTGTCGGGCGCCCTCACAGCCCCCCACCAGCCGCCCGCGCGCGCTCGAGCGTGCGCTCGACGAAGGCGTCGTCCCAGAGATCGGCGAAGAAGAGCAGGTCGGCCAGGGTGAAGCGGTTGCGCATGAGGTGGCAGTTCCCGAGCGCCCAGCGGGCCACCTCCGGCGCGACCGGGGGATCCAGCTCCCCGAACCGGGCAGGGGCGCCCGCCTCCCTCAGGGCGCCGGCCAGCCGCTCCGGCGGCAGGACCATCTCGCGCATTCTCGCCCGGTGCTCCGGCCACTCCTCGAAGAAGCGCTCGACGTATTCTCGCGAGCGGCGCCAGAGCCCGAGCTTCTTCGCGTAGTCGTTCCAGCACTCCTCCCCTACCTCGCCCGAAGGGTCTATGACGGCGAAAGCGTCCCTGACCACCGGCTCCACCTCGGCCTCGCCGGGGAAGAGGCGGTCGGGATCCAGCATCGAGGGATCGAAGCCCGCAAGGAACGCCTCCCAGGCGGCGGCTACGGGGATGGCGGCGACGGCGACCTGGGCGCCGTGGAAGGCGACCGGGCGGTTTGCCTGTTCCGCGGACATGTCGATCAGGTGGCTCACCAGGTGCTCGGTGCCCGAGAGCGGCGCCGTCTTGCCCGCTATCCCGAGCGTGATGCCGCTGAGGGTCAGGACGCGGGCGAGCCTGTCCAGGGCTTCGGGATCGCCTCGGCGCAGCGCCGCCCCCTCGCCGAGCAACTCGCGCCCCCCCTCGTAGAGCATCCCCACTGGGGCCGGGTGGTAGGAGTCGTCCATGCCCACCGCCGAGGCCAGGTACCAGTCCGCGGGCGCCGTCCACATGGAGATGATGTCGCCGAAGCCCGCCAGGTTCATGGCGGGCGGGGCGTCGGCCAGCGTCGCCAGGTCCACGATCAGGGCGTCCGGCCAGCGTGTCGGCACGGTCCGCTTGGTCCCGCTCTTCAGGAGCACGGAGACGTCGTCGGAGAACGCGTTGACCGAGGCCGCGGTCTGCACGACCACGAGCGGCGGTCCGTCGGCCGTGGCCGCCTTGCAGACGTCGGTGATGGTGCCCGAGCCGACCACCACGACGCAGTCGGCGTCCGCCACCGCCGCCCTGGCCTCGGCCAGGGCCTCCTCGTCCGCGTGGAGCTGGCTGCGCCCCACCCCGAGCACCGCGCGTCTGACCTCGAAGCGCCCGGCGAGCAAATCCTCCGCCTCGGCCTTCGGGTCGCCGTCGTCGCGCCGCATCGGCGTGGCGTCCGTCGCGAGAACGACGCGAGGCGTCTGGTGGGTGAGCTCCGAGACCACCTCCGGCAGCAGGCCCAGGGCGTCGGCACCGATCTCGATCCTGCGCATGCCTATGGGGGCGAGCTTTGCTTCGGGATCCGCGCTAGCCAGCGCCTCGCGCAGAGCGCCGAGGTCGGTCGGGTCGGCGCCCTCCAGCCTGCCTGCGACCGTCATCGTGGGCCCACGCCGAAGGCCCCCACGCGCTACGCCTTCCTGTGCTCGGTCGTCACGGTGAAGGTGCCGTCGGGCAGCTCCCCGATCTCGTAGTCGCCGAACAGGACCGGGTCCGCCGTAAAGGCGCAGAGGAAGAGGCGCAGGGCGAGGGTGCGGATCTCGCTCTCCGCGTGCGCGTCGGCCCGCATCTCGATGATGTGCCGCAGGGCGCGCACGTTGGACGTGAAGACCATCGGCGCTTCGGTCTCGTTGGGCAGGAGCGAGCGCGCGGTCTGCTGCACCTTCTTGCGGGCGTCGGTCTTGTAGTCCGCCGTGAGCATGCTCGCCCCGCCCTCCTGCCGTTCCAGGAGTTGCTCCGCCATCGCCTCGTACTCGGCGGCGGCCCTGTCCGCCCGCTCCTCGAAGAGCCGGTGCAGCTCATCGTCCTCCTGGTACTCGGGACGCTCCACGAAGCGCAGCACGGCCCCGGAGACGTAGCGCTGGCTTACTTGCGAAAAACCGACGCCAGCGCGATGTCGGACGAGCTCGTGGGTGACGCTGCGGCTGACGCCGTAGAGCAGGAAGCTGAAGCTCGCGTGCTCGAGGACGCTGCCATGACCGGCCGAGGTCAGCCGCCCGATATACGCTGCGGCGTTCTCGTTCCTCGTGCGCCGGGGGCCGAAGGACATGTAGCACGTCTGGCCGGCCGTCTTGCAGAGCTGCGTGGAGTCGGGCAAGCGGGTCGGGTCGTCCAGGTATTCCGGGAACCGGAGCTCGGGGTCGAAGCCCTCGAGGAAGCCGGCGAGCCCTTCGACGTTGGTCCGGGGTCTCGTCAACATGACGACGCCCGGCGACCTCAGGTACGGCGTGCCGCGCTCCGTGTGGTAGACGGGCGAGTGGATGGTGGGGAAGCCGTCCGCGACGATCCCCCCGACACCCTCGAACAGCTCGGACGCGCGCCGCGTCCCGGGCTCGGTCTTCTCCAAGTGGCTCCCTTCTCCTCGCTCTCCACGCAGGGTAGCTCTTGCGAGGACAATTCTCCACCTCGAGGCCCGGGAGGAAGAGGTAGGGTCGTGTCCGGATCCTACGCTTCCCGTGGCTGAGGACCGAGACGGGCCCGCGGTTTAGACTACGGTAGCTCGGGGAACCACGGGTGATATGAGGCTTCTGGGCAGGCTCATAGCGAACGCCATAGTCGGGCTGATCCTCCTGTTCCTGACCAACGTGTTCCTGGCCGACGATCTGCCCGTCAACCTGCTCACGGTCGTCATCTGCGCCATCGGCGGGGTGGCGGGGTGGCTGGTGATCCTGGTGCTCCACCTGCTCGGGGTGGCCTTCTAGGATCTCGGCAGCCGGGACCGCGGGGCAGAGGTTCGCCGTTCAGACTGAGAGCACAGTCTTCGTGGCCGGGGTCGTACAAAAAGAGGTCCAGGGGCCGTGGC
>DATACV010000328.1:0-6807 GCA_036258875.1 Rubrobacteraceae bacterium | reverse complement strand
TCGATCACGGACATCGTGGCCTGCATCTGGTCGAAGGTCTCGCGCTGGGAGCGGCTCATCATCAGCTCGACCGAACGGCCCCCGGTTCGCACGTTCTCGGAGAGCCGCCTGAGGGTCTCGCGGACGCCGAGGCGATCGGCTAGCGGCGCGATGAGCCTCTCCAACAGCTCGCCGAGGTGGGCGCGCAGCCACGGGTAGCCCTCGAACTGCAGGGCGTGGGTCATCTCGTGCAGCACGATCCAGAGCCGCAGGCCGTCAACGGGAACCCCGATCCTGCCCGCCGCCGCGACTATGTTGCCGTCGAGGAAGAACACCTTGCCGGGCTCGCCGGCCCTCTCGCGCGCGAGCAGGGGGCCCGTGTCGTACTGCCCCAGGACCCTGGCCGAGAGGAAGCCGAGGAGGAGGCCGACCTGCGCTGTGAGCGTGGCGCCCCCGATGGCCCAGGTCAGGTTGTCCGTGCCGGCGGAGGCGCGCTTGAGGACCGGCTCCATGAGCGCCCCGAAGCCCTCGATGTTGAAGTCTATCCACTCGGCGCGGTCGGCGACCCTGAGCTGGCGCCTGGCGAAGCCCGGAGGCCCCTGCGGCAGCTCGATGCCGGTGAACCTGGAGAGGGGGTCGAGCGAGCGCTCGACAGCCCGCGCGTAGTCGAAGTCCCCGCTGGAGACCCTCTCCGTGCGCGAGGCGAGCGCCACGGCTATCGTCCGGACAGCGCCCCAGGAGATCATCGCGGTTGCCTCTCAGGAGTCCTCACGCCCTTGAGTATATACGCTGCAAACCCCGCCGCGCCGCCTCCGTTGTAAGGCAGGCCCCCGCGGGTTATATTTGTCCCATGTTCGGGATCGGAGGCCAGGAGATAGTCATCATCGGGCTTCTGTTCCTGGTCATCTTCGGCCCGAGCAAGCTCCCCCAGATGGCCCGCGACCTGGGGCGCTTCGTGGGCGAGGCCCGCCGCTCGATAGACGAGTTCAGGGACGAGCTGACCGCCGCCGCTGACGAGGATGAAGAAGAGAAGAAGGGCAAGAAGTAGAGACGCCCCGGAGGGGCGTCTCTACTCTTCCGGCACGTAGAGGGCGCGGCCCAGGGGGTTTTCGTGGTGGCTCCAGCCGCCGGGGCTGACGTTCGCTGTCGACTCCAGGTACATGGCGGCGCGCGCGTCGAGGTTGTCTACGAGGTGGACGAGCAGCGCCTCGAGCGTCTTGGGCCTCTCGGGCGAGCCGTACTGGGTCTCCCCCTGGTGCGAGAGCAGGAGGTGCGAGACGCGCAGGGCGAGATCCTCCGGGAAACCGGGCAGCGCCGCCATGCGCGAGGCCACAAGCCGCTCGCCCAGGACCACGTGGCCAACCAGGCGTCCCTCCGTGGTGTAGGCGAAGCTCCCGGTGTCCCAGGAGAGCTCGCGCACCTTGCCCACGTCGTGGAATATCGTCCCGAAGAGCAGCAGGTCGCGGTTCACCGGGTAGACCTCCGCGAGGGCGCTCGCGATCCGCAAACAACTGGCCGAGTGCTCTAGCAGGCCGCCTACCCTCGCGTGGTGCATCCCCTTGGCCGCCGGCGCCTCGCAGAACGCCGTCCAGAACTCTTCGTCCGAGACCAGGGCCTCGAAGAGATCGCGCAGGTGCTCGTTCTCGAAGGACCGGCCGGCGCGCAAGATCTCCTCGGCCAGCGCCCTGCGGTCCCTCTCCGTCGTCGGGAGGTAGTCCTCCTCGGCGACCTCGTCCCGCCCGAGCACCCTGAGACGCTCCACCTTGACCTGCAGCGTCCCGCGGTACTCGTGCGCCTGCCCCTCTACGCCGACGTACGCCGGGCAGGCGAGGCCGTTCAGCAGTTCTTCGGGGAGCCGCCACATCAGGGCGTCCACCGAGCCGGTGCGATCCACCAGCTTCATCGTCAGGAAGGGCACGCCCCGGCTGTCCTTGCGGACCGACGCGTCGGTGGCCAGGAAGCTCGAGCGCAGCCGGGTGCCGGGCGTGAGGTCCCGCACCCAGAAACTCTCCTTTTTCAGGGCACACCCTCCTCAGCGACGCCCGCCCGTAGGGACGATGCTAACACTACCGGCGGCCAGCGGCACCAATGCGAAGGAGGCCCCGGAGTATTCCGGGGCCTCCCGTTCGGTCGAGCCCTTCGGTGGCGGCTAACCCTTCACGGCGCCGGCCGTGAGGCCCGAGACTATGCGGCGCTGGAAGATGAGGACCATTATCACCAGCGGCACCGTCACCACGACCGCGGCGGCCGCCTGCGCCCCGTAATCGGTGGTGTACTGGCTGGCGAAGTTCGGTATCACCACCGTCACCGGCTGGGTCTCGGGGGTGAACAGGAACGTGGTGGCGAACAAGAACTCGTTCCAGGCGTGGATGAACGTCAGGATCGCCGTCGTGAACACCCCGGGCGCCGCGAGCGGCACGATCACCTTCCGGAAGGCCTGGATCGTCGTCGCGCCGTCCACCTTGGCCGCCTCCTCGAGGTCCTTGGGGAGCTCCCTGAAGAACGCGACAAGGAGCCAGACCGTGATCGGCAGCGCGAAGACCACGTCGGAGATGATCGCCGCCCAGTAGGTGTCGATGAGCCCGACGGCGCTGTATTGCAGGAACAGGGGCGCGATGATCGCCACCGCCGGGAAGAAGCTGATCGCCAGTATAAGCGTCATCACCGGGCTCTTGAACCGGAACCTCAGACGCGCGATGGAGTAGGCCGCGATCGAGCCGAAGAAGAGGCAGATCACGGTCGTAACTCCCGAGATGATCGCGCTGTTCAAGAGCGCCTGCTGGAAGGCCGGGTCGCTGAAGATCTGGGTGTACTCCTGGCCGGTGGGGTTCCGGGGCAGGATCGTCGGGGGCGCGGCGAAGAGCTCGGCCCTGGTGATGATGCTCATCTTGAAGACCCAGATCAGCGGGAACATGCTGACCAGGACGAAGAGGAACAGGAACACGTAGAAGAGGGCGGAGTTGAGGGCGCCCCTCCCCCCGGCCCGTCCCGTCGCTGTCGCGGAAGCCATCTCTCTACTCCTCCGTGGAAGTCTGCATGCCGAGGACCTTGATGAAGAAGATCGCTATGAGGAACGCGGTGACGAAGATAAAGACCGACGCCGCGTTGCCCTGCGCGAACTGGAGCTGGCTCACCCTCACACCTTCGTAGACGAAGGTGCTAAGGGACTCGAGCTCGCGGTTGCTCAGCGCCCAGAACAGGTCGAAGACCCGGTAGGCGTCGAGCGTCCGGAAGAGCAGGGCGACGAGTATGGTCGGGTAGAGCAGCGGCAGCGTTATGCGCAAGAAGCGCTGCCAGACGTTCGCGCCGTCAACGCGCGCCGCCTCGTAGACGTCGCCAGGGATCGTCTGGAGCCCGGCGAGCAGCAGCAGCGCAACGAACGGCGTCGTCTTCCACACGTCCACCAGGATGACCCCGACAAGGAGCAACGTCCGGTCCGAGAGTATCGGCTGGCTGATAAGCCCGATCGCGTTGGCCACGTAGTTGACGATCCCGACCTGGTCCTGGAACATCAGCCGCCACATCACCGCGGAGATGACCGTAGGGAACGCCCACGGCACGAGCACGGCGGCCCTGACCAGGCCGCGGCCCCTGAAAGCCCGGTTAATGGCCAGCGCTATGACGAGCCCGATAAAGAACTCCAGCGTGACGCTGACCGCCGTGAAGATCAGGGTGTTCGTGAGCCCCTCCATGAAGTCGGGGTTCTGGAACATCTCGGAGTAGTTCTCGAGCCCGACGAAGGGTCCCCTCACGGCGACGGTCGCCTGGCGCAGGCTCAGGTTTACGGCCTGCAGTATGGGGAAGAAGGCCACGACGAGGATGATGAGCAGGGCCGGCAGGACCATGTAGTAGGCAGTGCGCCGTTCGGGGTTGCCGAACTCCTCCCTCAGAAGGCCGCCTCGCCGCTTCTTCTCTGTGCTTGCGGTCGTCACGCCTCACCTCTTTTCTGTGGGGTCCGTCGGTGGACGCACGTCCGCCGACGTAGACCTTTCTATCTCGGCGTCAGAAGATCGCCTGCTCGGTCTCCAGGTCGAAGAGGTGGACCTTGCTCGAGTCGATGACGAGGCGCATCTTCTCGCCCTCGCGCGACGTACTCTCCGCGGACACCCTCGCGACCATGAGGTCGCCGCCGGCGTCCTCGGCCGACCCACCGCCGGTGTCCTCCTCCCCGCCGCCGGTATCGTCGGTCATCTCCGCGACGCTCTCCAGGTGGGCGGCGTGCTCCCGCGGCACAGAGAAGTAGACGTACTTCTCGCTTCCCATGCTCTCTATGACCTGCGCCTCGACCTCCATGGCGCTCGAGCCCCCGGCGTCGTCGATGGCAGCAGCCTCCTCGGTCCCCGCGTCCTCCATGTGCTCGGGACGGATGCCGAGCACGACCTCCTTGTTGGCATACTGGTCGGGGTCATGGCCCCTGTTCTTGGCCTCCTCGATCTCCTCGCGCGTCAGGGGCAGGCGGGTCCGGCCGAAGACGACGGCGTAGCCGCCGTTCTCCTTCTCGAGGTGCGCCTGGATGAAGTTCATCGCGGGGCTGCCGATGAAGCCCGCGACGAAGACGTTCTCCGGATTGTCGTACATGTTCTGCGGCGGGTCTATCTGCTGGACCACGCCGTCCTTGAGGACCACGATCCTGTCCGCCATCGTCATCGCCTCGGTCTGGTCGTGGGTGACGTAGATGGTGGTCGTGCCGATCCTGTTGTGCAGCTTCGCTATCTCCGTGCGCATCTGCACCCTGAGCTTGGCATCCAGGTTGGAGAGGGGCTCGTCCATGAGGAACGCCTTCGGCTCGCGGACGATGGCGCGGCCCAACGCCACGCGCTGCCTCTGGCCTCCCGAAAGGGCCTTCGGCTTCCTATCCAGGAACCGCTCGATGGAGAGGATCCTTGCCGCCTCCCCTACCCTCCGGTCGATCTCCGACTTGTCCATCTTCCTGAGCTTGAGGGCGAACCCCATGTTCTCGCGCACGTTCATGTGCGGGTAGAGGGCGTAGTTCTGGAAGACCATCGCGATGTCGCGCTCGCGCGGCGGCTTGTCGTTGACCACCTCGTCCCCGATAAAGACCTTGCCGCGAGAGATGTCCTCGAGGCCGGCGATCATCCTGAGGGCAGTGGACTTCCCGCACCCCGAAGGGCCGACGAAGACGACGAACTCGCCGTCGGGGATGTCCAGGTTCATGTCCCTTACGGCGACCACGTCCTCGCCGTAGATCTTAGTCACGTTCTCCATCGTGACTTCGGCCATCACCGCCTCCTTCCAGTCTACCGGCGCTGCCCGGCGTCCCGTTTGCTCCCGATTGTTAGGACTTCCACCCCAATAGTTGGGAACATTCTACCCCAACTCCAGACTCCGCGACCTAGCGCGCCCCCGCCTCGCGCAGCGGGTACCGAGCTTTGACGGCGAGCACGCGCTCGACGGAGGCCTCAACCCGCTCCCGCGGTATCTCCCCTGATTCCACCGCCCCGACCACCGCGTCGTAGGCGTCGGCTTGCTGTTGCGGCGGGCTGGAGATGAGGAGCAGGTCGGCGCCCGCCTCCACCGCTCCTACCGCCGCCCGCGCGGGGGGGCGCCCGCCGCTGACCGCGGCCATCGCCAGATCGTCGGTCACGACCACGCCTTCGAAGCCGAGGTCCTCGCGCAGCACGCTTACGGCCTCGGGCGAGAGGCTCGCGGGCCTGCCGGGGTCTATGGTCGGGTAGACGAGGTGCCCGACCATGACCATCGGCACCCCGGCCTCTACGGCGGCCTCGAACGGCGGCAGGTCGTAGGAGCGGAGCGTCTCGAGGTCGTGGTCCACGATGGGCAGGTCCGCGTGCGAGTCGGCGGTCGCCGGGCCGTGGTTGGGGAAGTGCTTGGCCGCCGAGACCACGCCGGCCCTCTCGAAGCCCTCGACGGCGGCGGCGCCCATCCTCGCGAGGAGTCGCGGGTCGTCGCCGTAGGCGCGGTTCCCGATAGCGGCCCCGGAGCCCGTGTCCACCACCGGGGCGAGGTCGGTGTTGACCCCGGCCCGCCGGAGCTCCCCGCCGATCCGGGCGGCGACCTCGCGCGCCTCCCCCGGCTCCCCCCGCGCCCCGATCCGCGCGGCTGCCGGCTGCCGGGTGACCCAGGGGGCCCTCGAGACCGCGCCTCCCTCGTGGTCCACGGCGACGAAGAGGGGGATGGCGGGCTCCGTATTCACGGAGAGCTCCTGGAGCGCGCCGGTGAGCGTCCTCGTCTGCTGCTCGCTCTCCATGTTGTGGGCGAAGAGCAGCACGCCCCCGATGTTGCGCTCCCGGATCATCTTCTCGACGTAGTAGTCGGGCTTGGTCCCCCCCACCCCGATGACGAACATCTGCCCCACCAGCTCCCGCACGCTCATCTCCTCGACCCCCGCCTCGCCCTTCTCCTCCCCCGGCTCGCCCCCGGGGCTCCGCCCGCCGTCCGTGTTCTCCTCCGGGGCGCCCGCGCAAGCGGCGACGAGCGCCAGCGCGAGCACGAGGCCGCCGAAGGCTCCTAGCAACCGTCCCTCCCCAGCGAGTCTTGCCACGTCCCTCCCGCGCCCGCCTATTCTCGCGGCCAGTTTACCGCTGAGGTGAGCATGAGTCTCAGGTATCCTTGCGACGTGATCAGGCTTCTCTACGAGTCCGGTACCCTCGTCGCGACCGGGGCCTCGGGTTCCGACCTCCCGGAATCCTTCGTCTGGGACGCGCGCACCCGGCAGTGGCGGGCACCCGCGAGCGCCTACCGCGACGCGGTTATGCGCCTGCGGGAGAGGGGGACGCCGCACCGGGACCTGGCCGCGGGCTTCGAGAGGCTCGACCTGGAGTCCCGGGTCGCGCTCGAGCCGCGTCC
>DATACV010000327.1:0-1908 GCA_036258875.1 Rubrobacteraceae bacterium | reverse complement strand
GACGTGTCGGTGATGGTGCCGTGGGCCTCGTTGGCTATCGACCAGAAGCTGGAGGTGCTCTTGGGAGCTGCCCCTCCGGCCAAGGTGCTCTATGGCTCCGACGAGGCCAGCGAACCGGAGGTCATCTGGCTCTCCGCCCAGATGGCCCGCGAGGCGCTAGGGCGTGTGCTCGGCGGGGCAGTTGACCACGCATGGCTCGACGAGCGGGAGGCGCGAATAATCGCCGATGGGGTGCTCTCGGGGAACGCCCGGCGCCTGCACGGCATTGGGAGGTAGGCGAGTGACATCCCCGGCTGGCATCTCGTCGCCCCTCGCGCTCGTCGAGGCCCGCCGCGTCGGCGTTACGGCAGCGAACGAGATCGGCGCCGTCCTCGCGGACCTGGAAACCTGGGTGAACCTCGACACGCCTTCGCACGACGTGGCAGCCCTCGACGCCTTCGCCGGGCTCCTAGCCGAAACCCTCGACAGCTACGGTCTTCGCTCGGAGCTCGTGGAGGCGGGCGGCGGACGGTACCTGCACGCGGTCCTCGAGGGGCCAGGACGCGCGAAGGTGGCGCTGCTGTGCCACCACGACACGGTCTTCCCCTCGGGCACGGCCGCCCGGCGCCCCTTCGCGCGCAAAGGCGAGCGCGTCCTGGGCCCGGGTGTCGCGGACATGAAGGGCGGTATCGCGGTGGCCGTTCACGCCGCGAGGCTCATGGCTCTAGGGCCGCGGCCCTTCGGTCGCCTCGAGATCGTCTCAGCGCCGGACGAGGAGCTCCGGGAGGCCGGCCCGCCCGCTACACTCGACAGGCTCCGGGACTTCGACGCCGTGCTTTGCATGGAGTGCGGACGCGAAGACCACTCCATCGTTTCGGCCCGCAAGGCGGGCTACTGGTTCCGCGTTCGTGCCCTGGGAAGGCAGGAGCACGCGGGCGTCAACCCGGACGGCGGGCGCAACGCGGTCGTCGCGCTCTGCCACGAGGCCCTCAGGTTGAGCAGGCTGCACCGCAGCCGCGAGGACCTCACCCTCGTCGTCACGGAGTTTCGCGGCGGCGAGGCCCTGAACACCGTTCCAGGGCACGCCGTTCTCACCGGCGACCTCCGCGCGAGAACGGCGGACGATGTCGGGTGGGCTCTCGAGCAAGTTCGAGATTTTGGCGATCACGACGGAGTCGAGTTCCGGGCCGAGGAGGTTGTCTACACCCCCCCGATGGAGCGGACCACCGCCGTGGAGGCCCTTGCCCGTTCGGCCATCGCCCTTGGGGCGACGCTCGGCCATGAATTTGGGGAGGCCACGACTGGCGGTGCCTCCGATGGGTCCTACGTGGCGGACGCCAACATCCCAACCCTGGATGGCCTGGGGCCCACGGGGGGGCTCGACCACACGGAGCATGAGTACGCCGAGGTGCCGACGTTCGCGCCGAGGATCGGGGTCGTCGCTGGCCTTGTCGCCGCTGTCGAGGCGGGGCTGCTCGCGCACTTCGCCGGTTCGGACGTCGCCACGTCGACCCTGGACCAACACTCGAGGTTGCCAAAAGGGTAGCAAGCGCCCTCCAGGCTTACGAGCGAACGCGAGGGTGGGAGAGGACAACTTCATTGGGACTCGCGCACAACACGGGCTGGACGGATTGCGATCCGCAGCACATCGCGCGCAGTCCTACGCGTGATGGCTATTGGCCAGGGCGCCGCAGACATCTAAACTCCGTATCAGGGCACAGTCGCTTACAAAACTGCTAGGCAGGAGCACCGAATCGACGGCGTGACGCAGATATTGCGGTCGGCGCGGGGGTGCACCAGGAGGAGGCGAGGACATGAGGAATTTGACGGGCGTGGAACACCCGGCCACCAAAGCCGTCTGGGCGGGCGAGGAAAGGTACCTGGTAGAGGGGGCCACGCAGGTGCCGATCGTGCAGAGCATCCCGTTCG
>DATACV010000326.1:0-12338 GCA_036258875.1 Rubrobacteraceae bacterium | reverse complement strand
GATGGTCCACAACGGCGTCGAGTACGGGATGATGCAGGCCTACGCCGAGGGGTTCGAGATCCTGCAGAAGTCCCGCTACGACTACGACCTGCGCGCCATCTGCAGCCTCTGGAACCAGGGGAGCGTGGTAAGGAGCTGGCTGCTGGAGCTAGCCGAGCGGGCCTTCGAGAAGGACGCGAACCTGGACACGATCCAGGGCTACGTCGAGGACTCGGGCGAGGGACGCTGGACGGTACTCGAGGCCATAGAAGAGGACGTCGCCGCCAACGTCATCGCGGGCTCGCTCTTCGCCCGCTTCACCTCCCGCCAGCCCGACTCGTTCTCGATGAAGGTCCTGGCCGCGCTGCGCGGCCAGTTCGGCGGGCACGCGATCAAGGAGGCAGCCACGGAGAGCGAGAAATAAGGAGGTTCTGAGGTTCTCAGGTTTTTGGCTTCAGGTGGGCGTATGCGAAGACGATCATGTGAAGTTGGAGGCTCCGTATGCGCGACTTCAAGAAGCTCGAGGTTTGGAAGAGGGGACATCGGTTGACATTGGATGTATACGGAGTAACCAGAGCGTTCCCTCGCGAAGAGCTGTACGGGATCACAAGTCAGATGCGTCGGGCCAGCGCCGCCATCTCTGCCAACGTGGCGGAAGGTTGCGGCAGGGCCAGCAACGCGGATCTAGCCCGCTTCCTTCAGATAGCCTTCGGCTCCGCAAGCGAACTCGAGAACCACCCGTTGCTGGCACGAGATCTCTTGTTTCTCCAGCCCACCGACTACAAACGACTGAGCAAAGAGGTGATCGAGATTCAACTCATGCTCGCATCCTTCATAAGGAGCCTGAAAGCATTCGGCAATCAGTCTCGAAAGCCATGTCCCAATGACTAAAATCTCAAATCTCGAAACCTCAGAACCTCAAAGCCTAGAACCTACCGTCTCGGCCAGCGCCTTCCGCGATGAGCAGCGTCTACCTCGCGTTCCCGAGCCCGGGGTCATGGTCATCTTCGGTGCCTCCGGGGATCTGACGCGCCGGAAGCTGATCCCCGCGCTCTACGACCTGGCCACCCAGAGGCGGCTGCCGATGGAGTTCGCGGTAGTGGGCGTCTCGCGCACGGGGATGACCCACGAAGATTTCCGGGAGAAGCTGCACGACGCCCTCGAGGAGCACCGCTCCGGGCAGGTCAGCGAGGACGTCTGGGAGTCGTTCTCGAAGAGCATCTTCTACCTGCCCGGCGACTCGAAGAAGCCCGAGACCTACGAGGAGCTCAAGGACTTCCTCGGACGGCTCGACGACGAGCGGGGGACGGAGGGCAATCGCATCTACTACCTGTCGTCGTCCCCCTCGCTCTTCCCGACGATAGTCGAGCATCTGGGCGAGGCGGGGATGAACCGGGAGGAGGACGGCGCCTACGCCAGGCTCGTGGTGGAGAAGCCCTTCGGGCGGGACCTGAGGAGCGCCAGGGAGCTAAACGGCGACCTCAGGCGCTACTTCGAGGAGCACCAGATCTACCGCATCGACCACTACCTCGGCAAGGACACCGTCCAGAACATCCTGGCCCTGCGGTTCTCCAACGGCATCTTCGAGCCGATCTGGAACCAGCACTACGTTGACCACGTCCAGATCACCGTCGCAGAGGAGATGGGGGTCGGGACACGCGGGGCCTTCTACGAAGAGGCCGGCGCCTTGCGCGACATCGTCCAGAACCACGTGATGCAGGTCCTCTGCCTGACGGCGATGGAGCCGCCCGTCACCTTCGACGCCGAGTCGGTGCGCGAGGAGAAGGTGAAGGTCCTCAAGGCGGTCAGGCCCATCCCCGAGGACGCCGTCGATGGCTACGCCGTGCGCGGACAGTACGAGAGGGGGTGGGTCTTCGGGGAAGAGGTTCAGGGCTACCGCGAGGAGGAGGACGTCGCCCCCGACTCCACGACGGAGACCTACGTCGCCCTGAAGCTCTTCGTGGACAACTGGCGCTGGGCCGGGGCGCCCTTCTACATCCGGGCAGGCAAGAGGCTGCCCAAGAAGGTGACCGAGATCGCCATCCAGTTCGACCCCACGCCCCACACCCCCTTCGCCCGCGGCGAGACGCAGGGGCTCGAGCCCAACGTGCTGGTCATCCGCATCCAGCCTGAGGAGGGGATCTCGCTGAAGATCGGCGCGAAGGTCCCCGGCTCGGGGTTCGAGGTAAGCTCGGTGAACATGGACCTCCTCTACGGCACGGCCTTCCTCGAGGAGGCCCCGGACGCCTACCAGCGTCTCCTCCTGGACCTGATGCTCGGCGACCCTACCCTGTTTATCCGGGCTGACGAGGCCGAGTACGCGTGGGAGATACTCGAGCCCGTGATGCGCGCCTGGTCCGAGAGCAGGGAGGTCTCGTCCTACCCGGCGGGGACCTGGGGCCCCGAAGAGGCCGACGAGCTCCTCGAGCGCGACAGCAGGGAGTGGAGGAGGCCGTGATCGGGGAGACGCGCAGCGCGCCGGGCAGCGGTCCGATGAGCGTCGAGCAGATAGAGCGCGAGCTGGGCCAGCTCCGCATGAACGACGACGGCACCCTGGGCCTCAGGGCGAGCGTACTGAACCTGATCGTGGTCACCGACGAAGAATCCGCCGCGGAGGTGACGCGCTCGGTCTCCAACATAGCGGGCCGCTACCCATCCCGGGCGATAGTCCTGATCTCCGACCCCGAAGAGGAGGAGGCGAACCTGGACTTCCGGCTCTCCGCCTTCTGCAGCTCCCGGGGCGGGGGCGCCCAGGTCTGCGCCGAGCAGGTCACGATCCACGCCGAGGGGCCGCCAGCGGAGCACCTCGAGAGCCTCGCCGGGCCGCTCCTGGTCTCCGACCTCCCCGTCTTCCTGTGGTACCAGGGCCCGTTCTCGCCCTCCTCGCCGGAGTTCGCCGGGATGGCGGACCTGGCGGACAGGATCATCCTCGACTCCGCCGCCGCCGAAGACTGCGAGCGTTCCCTGAGGGAGATAGCCGAGCTGCTCGAAGAGGAGGAGACGCCGGCGGTCGGCGACCTGCAGTGGGTCCAGCTCTCGCCCTGGCGCTCGCTCGTGGCGGAGCTCTTCTCCTCCCCGGAGCGGGCCGGTGAGCTGGACAGGCTCACGGAGATCGAGATCGAGCACGCCCCCGACGGGGAGTGCCGCGCCCTCCTCTTTACAGGATGGCTCGCCTCTACTCTAGGCTGGAGAATGCTGAACTCGTCCAGGACCGAGAACGGCCGCGAGGTCCGGTTCTCCGGCCCTTCGGGGGAGATCTCCGCCGGGATGTTCCCTGCCTCGCCCGACGCCCCGTTCCGCCGGGTGCGGCTCTTCTCCGCGGACTACGGCTTCGAGGTCGCCCGCTCCAGGGACCTCTCCGAAGCTCGCACCGCGGTCACGAGGGACGGCGAGCCGCTCGCCGAGCGCACCGTGCACCTGGGGACCTTCGACCTCGGCGTCTTGCTGGGGGAGGAGCTGAGATACCGGGGGCGGGACGAGATCTACGAGCGCGCCCTGTGCGCCGCCGTCGAGGCCCTAGAGCATTGAACCTCTTCGTCTACGAGACGCCGGAGGATCTCGCCGAGGCAGCAGCCCGCGACTTCGCAACCCTGGCCGAGGAGGCCACTGGCGAGCGTGGCCGCTTCGCCGTCGCCCTCGCGGGCGGCTCGACCCCGCAAGCCACCTACGAGGTGCTCGCCAGCGACTACGCAGACCAGATAGACTGGGGCGAGGTCCACGTCTTCTTCGGCGACGAGCGGGGCGTGGGCCCGGACCACGAGGACTCCAACTACCGCATGGCGCGCGAGGCCTTGCTCGACCACGTGCCCGTCGGCGGCGTCCACCGGATGCGCGGCGAGCTGCCGCCCGAAGAGGCCGCGGCCGCCTACGAGGAGGAGTTGAGGAAGTTCTTCGGGGAAGATCCCCCCCGCTTCGACCTGATCCTCTGCGGCCTCGGCGAAGACGGCCACACGTTGAGCCTCTTCCCTGAGACCTCGGCGCTCGACGTCGCCGACAGGTGGGTAGTCGCCAACCCCGTGCTCAAGCTCGAGACCACGCGCCTCACGCTCACGATCCCGGTCCTGAACGCCTCCAGGACGGTCGCCTTCCTGGTAGCGGGCGAAGGCAAGGCCGGAGCCCTCAGGGAGGTCCTGGAGGGCGACGCCGACCCGCGCGCCTACCCCGCGAAGTTCGTCCGCCCCGATGACGGGGACCTGATCTGGCTGGTAGACAGGGCGGCCGCGGGATCCCTGAAACCTCCTCTCTAGAGCGGTTTTGTGAAAGGGTGCAGCCCCCCACGGGGCAAGAAGGCCTTTAGCCTTTGAGGTTCTGAGGTCTTGAGGCTTTGAAGGTCGGGACATCGCTGCCTCAAGAGCACCCCTGAAAACCTGAGAACCTCCTCCCCGAGGGCTCGTACAACCCGCAAACCGCTCTAATGCGGCGCCCATCGGCACATTGACGGGGTCCCCGTAACCCGCGCGGGCGCGGTGTGGTCATAGAAGATGCGGGTCGGCTTGCTTTTGTGACGTGAAAGCAGCTGAAGAGCGATAAAGCACAGCTAACGCCGCCCCGCCACGACATCATACGCTAACCGTTGCTAATTTGGATCATTTTCGGGGCCGAATCGGCCAAGAATGGCGCTTTTCTCGCCCCGAGGCTTAGAAAAAGCGCTTGAGGAGCCCGATGGCGCCCTGCTTCCAGGGCACGCGGTGCGAGACGCCGGAGGTGTCCTCGAACCTCTGGCGGTTCTCGAGGTACCACCGGAAGTTCCTCAGCAGCGCCTCCTTGTTCGAGTACTTCGGCGCGTAGCCGAGCTCTCTTTCGGCCTTCTCTATAGAGACGAAGGAGTCCTTGGAGGCCGTCTCATAGACCCACTTGTAGAGCGGGGAGAGGCGCAGCCTGTCCAGGACCCTGAGGCCCCAGATCGCCGGCGCCGCGGGGAAGCCGACTACCTTCTTGCCGTGCCCAGCGTAGTCGAGGACGGCCTGGTAGTCCTCCTTCATGGTGGTGAACTCCTTCGCCCCGATGTTGAAGGTGTCGTTCACCCGCTCCTCCGGGAGTGCCAGGCAGAGGGAGATGGCGTCGCAGAGGTCCTCGACGTCGAGGAGCTGGTAGCGGTTGTTGCCGCTCCCGATCATCGGGAAGTTGTGCCCCGTGTAAGCCCAGTCGTAGAGGAGCGCGAAGACGCCGAGGCGCTCCGGTCCGACGAACGACTTGGGGCGGATGATCGGGACCGTGAGGCCTCTGGCTCTGTACTCCAGGCAGATCATCTCCGCCTGGATCTTGGCCTGCCCATACGGGCCGACGCCCTCCAGCCTGTCGGTCTCGTAGAGGGGATGGTGGTCGGGTATCCCGTAGACGGCGGTCGAGGAGACGTGCACGACGCGCTTGACGCCGTGCCTCAGAGCCGCGTCCAGCACGTTGCGCGTCCCCTCCACGTCGGTGGTGTAGATGTCCTCCGGGGAGTAAAGGGGGAGGGCGGCGGCGGTGTGGACTACGTGGTCCGCGCTCTCCATCGCCCTCTCCAAGAGTGCCTTGTCGCGGATGTCGCCCCTGATCACCTCGACGCGGTCCCTCTCGGGGTAGTCGAACTCCTCGACGTCGAGTGAGGCGAGGGCGTAGCCGCGCGTCATTAGGTGCCGGATCAGGTTGATCCCCAGGAATCCGGCGCCCCCCGTTATGAGGACTCTCTGTCGTTCCATAGAAAAGTCGTCTCTCCTTGTTGCTCTGCGGGTCCGGCGTGACCGGGCAAACGGCGCGCATTGTAGCATGCAGGCCCGCCCACCGGAGTACACTTGTTGCCGGGAGCGGAGAAGGGAAGGGATCATGGACGGCGACCTTATCGGCCGGCACCTGAGGCAGGCGCACGAGGGCTTTCGGGGCGAGCGCCAGCTCGCGGACTACGTGGCGCGCCTTAGCCTCGCCGAGTGCGTGAGGATCCTGGAAGCCAGCCCGACGAGCCTGGCCTCCCTGGCCGCGCTGCGCGAGGAGTGCCGCGTCGAGGCGGACGAGCGGCGGAGCTTCGAGGAGGTCATCCGCACCTGGGCCCGCCACGTCCTCTCTGGCCTCGAGGGCGGCTAGGAGCGAAGCTGTGCGCGCGATGGTCCTCGGCTCGCCGGGCGAGCCGCTGCGCGCCGCGGAGGTGCCCGAGCCCGAGCCGGGACCCGAAGAGGTCCTTGTCCGGGTCAGCGCCTGCGCGGTGTGCCGGACGGACCTGCACGTCGTGGAAGGAGAGCTCCCGAACCCGAAGCTTCCCCTGATCCCGGGCCACCAGATCGTCGGGTCCGTGGAGGGGGTGGGGGCTCGCGTCGAACGGTTCGCCCCCGGCGACCGGGTAGGCATCCCCTGGCTCGGGCACACGGACGGCACGTGCAGCTACTGCCGCACCGGCCGGGAGAACCTCTGCGACGACGCCCGCTTCACCGGCTACCAGATAGACGGCGGCTACGCCGAGCGTACGGTGGCTGACCATCGCTTCTGCTTCCCGCTACCGGAGAACTACCCGGAAGTGCAGGCTGCGCCGCTCCTGTGCGCGGGCCTGATCGGCTACCGCTCCTTGCGGATGGCCGGTGACGCCGAACGCCTCGGCCTCTACGGCTTCGGCGCCTCGGCCCACATAATCATCCAGGTGGCGGTCCACCAGGGCCGCAGGGTCTTCGCCTTCACCAGGGGCGGCGACGAGGAGGGCCAGCGATTCGCGCGCGGCCTCGGGGCCGCGTGGGCCGGCCCCTCGGACGAGCCGCCGCCTGAGGAGCTCGACGCCGCCATAATCTTCGCGCCGGTCGGGGCGCTTGTGCCCGCTGCGCTGCGGGCGGTGGCGAAGGGGGGCGTGGTGGTGTGCGCCGGCATCCACATGAGCGAGATACCATCGTTCCCGTACGAGGTCCTGTGGGGCGAGCGCGCCTTGCGCTCGGTCGCCAACCTCACCCGCCGGGACGGCGAGGAGTTCCTCGCGCTCGCCCCGCGGGTGCCGGTGCGCACGGAGACTACGCCCTTCCCCCTCGAAGGTGCGAACGAGGCTTTGGAAGCGTTGCGCTCCGGCAGGGTCCGGGGCGCGGCCGTGCTGGTGATCTAGCCTCGAACCTTCGGACGATTCGGCCGGGGGCGGGAACCTTGTAGAGGGCATATGGCGACGAGACCTTCGCAAGGGGATAGGATCTCAGCGCAGTGACGGAGGCTCGCGATCCCGTGAGCGACGCGCGGGAGGCAGGAAGGTATCATGGCACGGCAACGGCGGAGAGCTCCAGGAGGTAGGCCGTGGAAGACGCGCTGACGGCATCTCGTTTGCAGTTCGCGTTTACCGTGACGTACCACTACCTCTTCCCCATGTTCACCATGGGTCTCGCGCTGCTCATCTTCGTCTTGAAGAGCATCTACATGAGGGGCCGCGACGAGCTCTACAACACCGCGGCGCGCTTCTGGGGCAAGATCTTCGCGGTCACCTTCGTCTTCGGGGTCGTGACCGGCATCCCGCTCGAGTTCCAGTTCGGGACCAACTGGGCAGCCTTCTCCGCCTTTACCGGCGACATAATCGCCCAGACGCTGGCGATGGAGGGGGCCTTCGCCTTCTTCCTCGAGTCCGCGTTCGTGGGGAGCTTTCTCTTCGGGGAGAGGAGGTTCGGGCAGAGGTTGCACTGGTTCTCGTCGCTCATGATCCTCGTCGGCACCTGGGCCTCGGGCTACTTCATCATCACCACCAACGCCTGGATGCAACACCCTGTCGGCTACCGGGTGCTCGAGAACGGCAACATAGCGTTAGATGACTACTGGGCGGTCCTCCTGAACCCGTGGGTGTTCGCCCAGTACGCCCACAACATGGGCGGGGCGGTGGTCTGCGGCGCCTTCGTGATGGCCGGCCTTGGCGCCTTCTACGTGCTCTCGGGCAGGCACCCCGAATACGGGCGGATGTTCCTCAAGGTCGGCGTCATAGCCGGGGCGCTCGCGAGCCTCTGGATGCTCTTCCCCACCGGGCACTTCTCGAGCGACCAGGTCGCCCACCACCAGCCCGTCGCGCTCGCCGCCATGGAGGGCCACTTCCGGACGGACAGGGAGGCCGATCTGGTGTTTATCGGCCAGCCCGACGTGGAGAGGATGGAGATAGACAACCCCATCGTGTTGCCCGGGGGCCTGAGCATCCTCCTCTACGGCCCCGCGGGCGGCGAGGTGAAGGGCCTCGAGGACTTCCCGGAGAAGAACTGGCCGGACAACATTCCGCTCCTCTACTACTCCTACCACGTCATGGTCGGCCTGGGTACGTTCTTTATCGGCATCATGATGCTGGCGGCTTTTCTGCTGTGGCGGGGCTGGCTCTACACGTTCAGGCCCATGCTCTGGGTGCTCATGCTCGCCATCCCCTTCCCGTTTATCGCGAACACGGCAGGGTGGCTCACCGCCGAGCTCGGGCGCCAGCCCTGGCTCGCCTACGGCCTCATGCGGACCTCGGAGGGCGTCTCGCCCCTCCTCTCTTCGGGCAGCGTGCTCTTCACCATTATAGGCTTCGCGGGAATCTACCTCATCATGGGCCTCCTCTACATCGTGCTCATGGTGCGCGAGGTCGGCCACGGCCCCGAGGCCGAGGGGGAGACCCTCGAGAACACCGAGAGCCTTACCGCCTAGAGAGGAGGAGCTGAACGGTGGACACGTTCTGGTTTATAGCGGTGGCGCTCATGATCACCACTTACGTGCTGCTCGACGGCTTCGACCTGGGAGCGGGGGCCATACACCCGTTCGCTGCGAGAGACGACCGAGAGCGCAGGATGGTCTTGCGGTCCATCGGTCCGGTGTGGGACGGGAACGAGGTGTGGCTCATCGCCGGCGGGGGGACCCTGTTCTTCGCCTTCCCCATCCTCTACGCCTCGAGCTTCTCCGGGTTCTATCTGCCGCTGATCATCGTGCTGTGGCTCCTGATCATCCGGGGCCTCTCCATAGAGCTGCGCGGGCATATAAACGACCCGCTGTGGGCCTCGTTCTGGGACGGGATGTTCTTTATCGGGAGTGCGCTGCTTGCGATCTTCTTCGGGGCGGCTTTAGGCAACGTCGTGCGCGGCGTACCACTGGATGAGGACGGGAACTTCTTCCAGCCGCTGTGGACGAACTTCAGCCCCTTCTCCGAGACCCCCGGCATCCTGGACTGGTACACCGTCCTGATCGGGCTCCTCGCCCTCACGACCCTCATAGTCCACGGGGCGAACTACCTCGCCGTGAAGACCGAGAACGAGCTGAACGCCCGCTCGCGCAGGATCTCCAGCCTCTTCGCCCTCGCGACCATCGCGCTCACCATCCTGGCTACCCTGGCCACCTTCTGGGTGAGCCCGTGGATGCTCGAGAGCTTCAATCGGCGTCCTTACGGTTACGTGCTCCCGCTCGTCGCCATAGCGGGGCTCGCCGGAATGGTCTTCTTCAACCTCAGAGCAGATGACAGGAAGACCTTCATCTCCTCCAGCGCCTATATAGTTGGCATGCTCACCAGCACGGTCTTCGCCGTCTATCCTAAAGTGTTGCCCGCCGTCAACCCCGAGAACAGCCTCACCATCACGAACGCCTCCGCCTCCGATTACGGCCAGGCGGTGGGCCTGGTGTGGTGGACCATCGGCATGGTCTTCGCCGCGATCTACTTTATCGTCATCTACCGCCTCTTCCGCGGCAAGGTACGTCTGGAAGACGAAGGGTATTGAGGTTTCAGGCTTCAGGTCTCAGGCTTCAGGAACTTTGAGCTTTCTCGGACGCGGGCCGACGGGTGAATAGGGCGCTGCTTCGGCAGGTAGGGTCCGCACGTGCCTCGCTGATCCTGACCATGACGCTTGGGGTCCTGGCCGCCGTCGTCACGATCGCCCAGATGGTCTTTCTGAGCAAGGTGGTGGCCCGGGTCTTCTTGAAGGGGGCGGACCTCGAGGCGGTGGGCGCGCTGCTTCTCCTGCTGCTCGGCGCCTCGGTCCTGCGATCCGGACTGTTGTGGGCTCGGGAGGTCGCGGCGCAGCGGGGCGCCGTGAGGGTCAAGGGTGAGCTGAGGGAGCGCCTTTTCGCGCACGTCCTGAGCCTGGGGCCCGCGTTCGTGAGGGAGGAGCGGACCGGCGAGCTCGCGACGGCGGCCACCGAGGGCGTCGAGAGGCTGGACGCCTACTTCGCCCGTTACCTGCCGCAGGCGGCGCTTAGCGTGTTAGTCCCGCTCCTGATCGCCGCGTACATCTTCCCTCGGGACTGGTCGAGCGCCGTCCTGCTGCTGGTAACGGCGCCCGTGATCCCGGTCATGATGGTCCTGGTCGGCAGCTACGCCGAGGAGCACACGCAGCGCCAGTGGGCGGCGCTCTCGCGCCTAGGGGCGAGCTTCCTCGACGCCGTGCAGGGTCTCGGCACCCTGAAGGCCTTAGGCCGCAGCGCCGAGGAGCGAGAGAGAGTGGCGGCGGCGAGCGAGGAGTTCCGGAGGCGCACCCTGAAGGTGTTGCGCTACGCGTTCCTCTCGGGGTTCGTCCTGGAGTTCATGACCGCCATGGCGATAGCGCTCGTGGCCGTGACGCTGGGGGTGCGCCTGGTCTCGGGCAGCATGCCTTTCGAGGAGGCCTTCGTCGTGCTGCTCCTCGCGCCCGAGTTCTACAGGCCGCTGCGCGAGCTCGGCGCCCACCGCCACGCCGGGATGGAGGGGAGCGCGGCGGCGGACCGGATCTTCGAGGTCCTGGACACCCCGGCGCCCCTGCGGGGAGGCGCCGGGGCTCGGGGCAGCGTCACGGGTGGGATCACCGTCGAGCTCTCCGGCGTCGGTTACGCGTACCCCGGCAGCGCCCGTCCGGCGATCTCGGACCTCACCCTCACCCTACCGGCCGGGAACCGGACGGCCCTCGTCGGGAAGAGCGGCTCCGGGAAGAGCACGCTGGTCAACCTGCTCCTGCGCTTCGTGGACTCGGACGAGGGTGAGATCCGCGCGAACGGCGTGAGGATCGAGGAGCTCCCGGTGGAGGCCTGGCGGGAGAGCGTGGCGCTCGTTCCGCAGCGGCCCCACCTCTTCTACGGGAGCGTGCTCGACAACATCAGGCTGGCCCGTCCCGAGGCGAGCCGCGAGGAGGTCGAGCGGGCGGCGGAGCTCGCGGGGGCCGCGGAGTTCATCCGGCGCCTCCCGGAGGGCTACGAGACGCAGATCGGGGAACGGGGGGCGCGCCTGAGCGGGGGAGAGGCCCAGAGGGTCGCCATCGCCCGCGCCTTCCTCAAGGATGCCCCGGTGCTCATTATGGACGAGCCTACCTCCAGCCTCGACCCGGAGAGCGAGCGCCTGATCCGGGGCGCGCTCGAGCGCCTCACCAGGGGACGGACCGTGCTCGTCGTCGCCCACCGGCTGAACACCGTCCGCGGGGCGGACCGGATAGCGGTGCTCGACGACGGCCGGATCGCCGAGACCGGCACGCACGGGGAGCTGGTCCGGCGAGGCGGCCTCTACGCCCACCTCGTGAACGCCTACGGGGGGGTGCCGGCGTGAGGGTCTTCCTGCGGCTCCTCGGGTTCCTGAAGCCCCACCTCCCGCGTGTGGCGCTCGCCGTCTTGCTGGGCGTGGCGACCGTGGCAAGCAACGTCGGGCTGCTCGCCACCGCGGCGTACGTGATCTCGGCCGCCGTGCTGGTGCCGTTGCTGGGCTACCTGGCCATCCCGGTCTACCTCGTCCGGCTCTTCGGCGTCTCGAGGGCGGGCGCGCGCTACGTCGAGCGCATGGTCTCCCACAGCCTGACCTTCAAGTTGCAAGCTGACCTGCGGACGTGGTTCTACGCCCGCCTCGAGCCCCTCGTCCCCGGCCGCCTCCTGCGCTACCGCTCGGGGGATCTGCTCTCCCGCCTCGTCAGGGACGTCGAGGAGCTGGAGAGCGTCTACCTGCGCATAGTCTCCCCGGTCGCGGTGGCGGCGATCATCGCCCTGCTGGCCGCCCTGATCTTCTACGCGTTCGACCCGCTGCTGGCTTTCGTAGCCCTCGCCTCCCTGGTTATTACCGGCGTCGGGGTGCCGCTGGTGGTGAGCAGGCTGGCGCGCGGGCTCGGGCGGCGCGAGCTCGAGCTGCGGGCCGAGCTGAACGCCCGGATCGTGGACGGCATACAGGGTGCGCAGGACCTGCTCGCCTTCGGCCGGGAGGGCGACTACGCGCGCGACGTCTCAGCGCTCGACCGCGAGCTCGGCCGCGTGCAGGGGAGGAAGGCCTCCATAACCGGGCTCCAGGACGCATTGGGCGACCTGATGATGAACCTGGCGATGCTCGCGATCGTCGTCCTGGCGATCCCGCTGGTGGCGGCGGGGGAGATACGGGGGGTGTACCTGGCCTTCCTCGCGCTCGTGATCCTGGGCAGCTTCGAGGCCGTGCAGCCGCTCGGTACGGCCTTCGGGTTCCTCGGACGCTCGGTCGGCGCCGG
>DATACV010000325.1:0-1924 GCA_036258875.1 Rubrobacteraceae bacterium | reverse complement strand
CGGAGGTCCACCCCGAGCGCAACCCGGTCTTGCGGCTAACGCGACGCCTGATCCCCATGACATCAGATTTCGAGGACGAAGGGTTCTTCGTGCGGCGAGCCGGCAAGCTCTACGCGACGCCGCTCTTCGCGGTCATCGTCGTGGTGATGACCACGGACGTCGTCTTCGCCGTGGACTCCATACCGGCCATCTTCGCCATCACCTCGAGCGCCTTTGTCGTGTGGACGGCGAACGCCTTCGCCGTGCTGGGGCTGAGGCCGCTGTACTTCATGCTCGCCGGTATGATCCGGCGCTTCGTCTACCTCCAGACCGGCCTCTCGGTGGTCCTCGTCTTCGTCGGCGTGAAGTTCATGGTCTCTGACCTGGTCGGCAAGGTGCCGATCTGGGTCTCCCTCCCGTTTATCGCGACGGTGGTGGGCGTCTCGATCCTGGCCTCCCTCTGGAAGACACGCGGGCAGGGTCGCGAGGCCGCACCGGGCACCGAGGGCGACCGGAGCGTGGGGATTGCTGATGGTCAGAGGTAGCAGAGAGAAGAAAGGATTGAATTGCTCACGATAGTCGAGTTCGCTCTGGCGCTGGTGGCGATCCTGCTTGGCGCGGCGTTCTTCACGAACGCGGTCGAGATCCTGGGCTCCAAGCTGGGGCTGCAGCAGGGGGCCGTGGGGAGCCTGCTCGCGGCCGTCGGTACCGCCCTCCCGGAGAGCATGATCGCGATCGTGGCCATCCTGGAGCCGGTCGTCTCCGGCGGGGACGCGGAGGGGGGCGCCGAGATAGGCGTCGGGGCGATCCTGGGCGCGCCGTTCATGCTCGCGACCCTTGCCCTCGCCGTCGTGGGCGCCTCGGCGCTGGCCTTCAGAGGCCGCCGGCCGCAGGGCGCCAAGTTGGTGGTGGACGCGGCTACCATCGGGCGCGACCTGCGGCACTTCCTGGTCTTCTTCGCCGGGGCCGCCGCGGTGGGCCTCGTGCCGCTGCCGTTGTGGCTGAAGGCGATCGCTGCGGTCCTGCTCGTCGCCGGGTACGCGCGCTACGCCCGGATGACCCTCCTCTCCGGCGGTGACCTGGAGGGGGTGCCCGAGAGGCTGCTCGCCCTTCCGCGCAAGCCCCAGCCGCCGCTCTTCGCCGTCGGGGCGCAGGTGCTGGCGAGCCTCGGCGTTATCGTCGCGGGGGCGCACGTCTTCGTGGACGCCGTGGAGCACGCGGCCGAGGGGCTCGGCTTGCCGGCCGGCCTGATAGCGCTCGTCCTGGCCCCGCTGGCTACCGAGCTGCCCGAGAAGTTCAACTCGGTCTTCTGGATCCGGGATGGGAAAGACACGCTCTCGATGGGGAACATAACGGGCGCCATGATCTTCCAGAGCACGATCCCCGTAACCTTCGGGATGCTCTTCACCCCCTGGACCCTCGGCCCCCTGAACCTCTTCGCCGCGGGGCTGGCCCTCGCCTCGGGCGGCCTGGCGTACCTGATGCTCAGGCGCTCAGGCAAGCTCGGGGCCGCCAGCCTGCTGATCGGCGGCGTCTTCTACCTGGCGTTCGTAGCGGGGGCCGTGATGATGATCGTCTGAGGTGGGTGACGACCCTCGCCGACGGGACGCCCCTGCGGGAGCGCCCGGGATCGGCGCGCATCGTGTACCATGGCTCAGTCTTGGCATGCCCGCGCACCATCCCGAACCCGACGGACGCCCGTGCCTGATCTCGTCCTCGGCCCCCTCCTGCGCCACGTCGGCGCCTCGGACGCCACCGTCTGGGTGGAGACCGGCTCGCCCTGCGAGGTCGAGGTGCGCGCCGGGGGAGTGTCCGGGAGCTCGCGCACCTTCCGCGTCGGCGCCCACCACTACGCCCTGGTCGTGCTCACCGGCCTCGAGCCGGGCTCGGCGCACGGCTACGAGGTCAGCCTCGACGGCGAGAGGGTCTGGCCGGAGGTTGGCTC
>DATACV010000324.1:0-4614 GCA_036258875.1 Rubrobacteraceae bacterium | reverse complement strand
GGCGGCGGCGGCCGTAGGGCAGGACACCGACGAGCGCGAGGCGGCGGCGGAGCTCGAGGCGGGGTGCGGGCGGCGCGGCATGTTCGCGCCCGTGCTCCTCGCTGCCTCGGAGCGGCGGATGGGCCTCTACCGGCACCCGGTCCCCCGCGGAGGCTCTCTAGGCCGCCGGGCGATGCTCGTCGTCTGCGCCGAGCGTGGCGGCCTCTACGCCAACCTCACCAGGATCCTGGACTTCGAGGACCCTGACCCCGAGACGGCCCGCAGGCAGCGGGCGTGCGGGGCCATCCTGCGGCGCATGAGGGAGGAGGCCACCCTTCCCGGCCGCACCCTCGCCGAGGCCCTCGCCGATTGCCGGCGCTTCTACGCCGAGGAAGGCTTCCCCGACGGCTGGAAGGACCACCACCAGGGCGGCACGACCGGCTACGCTTCACGCGAGGTCGTCGCCACGCCGGAGACGCGCGGGGAGATACGGGCCGGTCAGGCCTTCGCCTGGAACCCCTCGCTGCGCGGCGCGAAGGCCGAGGAGACCTTCGTCCTCACCGAGGCTGGGCCGGAGATACTGACCGGCTCGTAAGTGTTTCCTCTATGGATCGGTGGGGTAAATAGCGGCGTCAAGCGAGATCGAACGGAGGGAACTATGCCGCAGCGGGTCGAAGGAAGCATAGAGGTAGAGGCGCCGGTAGGGGAGGTCTACGATTACTGGCGGACCCTCGAGAACCTGCCGCAGTTCATGACCAACGTCGAGGAAGTGCGCTCGACCGGGCCCGACACGACGCACTGGAGGGTCAAGGGGCCGTTGGGCGCGAGCCTGGAGTTCGACGCCAGGACCACCCAGGATCAGGAGAACCAGGCCATCGGGTGGAACACCGATAACGGCGAGGTCCAGACCTCGGGCCAGGTCCGCTTCCGTGAGGTCACCCCGAGCCGCACGCGCGTCGAGGTCCAGATGAACTACTGGGACGCGCCGGGCGGGCGGGCCGGCGAGGTAGCCTCGAGGCTCATCGCCAACCCCCAGATCATGGTCCAGCAGGACCTCCAGAACTTCAAGGAGATCATCGAGGGGACCGCGACCCCGGAGGAGATCCAACAACGCCCCGCCGCCGCGACCGCCCAGAGCAGCCTCGTCGCGTTCCTGACGTCGGGGAGCGGGCTCGTCTTCGTCGGCGTCGGACTTCTCCTGTGGATGCTGCGGCGCCGTCGCCGCACGCGCAAGAAGTCCCGCATCGTCTTCGAGTTTTAGAGCCGTCAGCAAGCGAAGCCCGATGACAAGGCGCGAAGCGCCGTGCTGACGAGCGGAGGCCGCAAGGCCGGAGCGTGCTGCGCTTTGGGGGAGGCCAAAAGCCTCCCCCAAAGCGTCTACGCCGAGACGTCGCCGAAGATGAGGACCCTGCGCTCCATGTCGAAGTAGACGGTCTCCGTCTGCTCGAAGAGGTCCACGAGGACGTCGGCGTCCTCGTTAGTCGGGCGGATTACGTACTCCTCGGCCCCGTTGTCCAGGATGAGCTGGAAGGAGAACTTGCCCTCGGCGCCCCTCTGTTCCTCGTTCCAGTTGGAGTGGACCTCGGTCACCTGGCGAACCTTGATCGCCGACTCTGTCTGCTGCTCTTGCTGGTGCTGATCCGTCACTGGCTTACCTCCCGTCGTTGGTTTGCTCGGGTGGCGGCCGTCTGTCTAGCCGCCCAGGGGGACGTTGTTCGGTATAAGGACCCTGCGCTCCATGTCGAAGTAGACGGTGTCGCTCCTCTCCAGCAGCTTGAGGATCACCTTCGCGTCGTCGACCGTCGGGCGGATGACGTACTCCTCGGCGCCGTCGTCCAGGACGAGCTGGAAGGAGAACTTGCCCGGGGCTCCGCGCTCCTCTTCGTTCCAGTTCGCGTGCGCCTGGGTTACCTGCCTGACCTTTATGGCCGACTCTGTCTGCTGCTCCTGCCGGTGCTGGTCGGTCACTGGCTACCTCCTGTGCTCTCGCTAGGGATCGGGTGGATGGCTTATACCCACCCCCGGTGAAGCCTAGTCGCCTACGGGCAGGTCGCGGGCTATGAGCACCCTGCGCTCCAGGTCGAAGACGAGGGCTTCGCTCTTGTCCAGGAGCTTCCGGATCACCTTCGCGTCGCCCACGATGGGGCGAATGACGTACTCCTCGGCGCCGTCGTCCAGGATCAGCTGGAACGTGAAGGCGCCGGGCGCTCCTCGCTCCCTCTCGGTCCAGGACGCCTGGTAGTCCGTGACCTGCCTGACCTTTATGGCCGACTCGGTCTGGCGCTCTTGCTGGTGTTGGTCGGTCACTTAACCTCCCCTGCTCGCACCCACTTGTCGACTGGACTTTCTTGCCCGCTCTGGGCGCTTCGAAACCACAACCGTCCTAAAGCGGCTTGCAAAGAGGTGCTGAGGTTCTCAGGTCTTTAGGTTCTCAGGTTCTTGGGGTGCTCGGCGAGCCGCTTCCCGACCCCAAAACCTCAAAGCCTTGCTCCGTGATAGGCGCGACCCTTTCGCAGACCGTTCTAGGAAGCTGGGAGCCTGTCCACCTTGGCGGCTAGGACGAAGTCGCTCTCGGTGAGGCCGTCTATCTTGTGGGTGAAGATGGTGATGCCGGCCCGCCCCCAGCCGAAGTCGATGTCGGGGTGATGCGATTGCTCCTCGGCGAGCTCGCCGACCCGGTTCACGAAGTCGAGCGCCTCCCGGAAGTTCTGGAAGCGGAACTCTCTCCTGAGGTGATGCCCCCTTACTACCTCCCAGCCGGGCACCTGGCGCGAGAGCTCTTCGAGCTCCTCGCCTTCGAGCGGGGGCACGCCGCCCCTGCACGGGACGCACGCCCTGTCTGCGAGGTCGGACATCCTAGCCAGTCCTCGCGAACTGCTTCTCGTAGAGTTCCATCGCGTGCCGGACGGCGTCTATCGCCTCCTCCGGGCCCTCGAAGTGCCCCACGTCCACCTCTTTGCCCTCCAGCACCTTGTAGTCCTGGAAAAAGCGCTGCAGCTCGTCCATCCGGTGCGGGGGGAGCTGTTCGTAGTGCTCGAAGTCCCGGTACTCCGGGTCGTCGAGGTGGACGCAGATGATCTTCTCGTCGTCCTGGCCCTCGTCCACCATGTGCATCATCCCGATAGGCCGCACCCGCATGATGCTCAGGGCCTGGACCGCCTCCTGCATCACGACCAGCAGATCGAGCGGGTCGTCGTCGTCGCCGAGGGTGCGCGGAATAAAGCCGTAGTTGGCAGGGTAGATCACCGAGGAGTAGAGGATGCGGTCGACCTTCAGGAGCCCCGTGTCCTTGTCCAGCTCGTACTTGACCTTCGAGCCTTTGGGGATCTCGATCAGGGCGTTGAACTCCTCGGGGGCGCCTTCCCCCGTGGGGACGTCGTGCCAGGGATGGGCCACCTTATAACTCCTCTCGTGGACGAGGTGCCGGGTCGCCCGTCGGGGCGCGCGCCATTATACATGAGCCCCTCTGGCCTCCTGCGTGCCGGCCTCACCGGCGCCGGGCGAGGTACACGCCGAGGAGGATGACGGCGCCGCCCACGATCTTGTCTACCCCGAGCCGCTCGCTGAAGAAGACGATGCCCGAGAGGACCCCGGTCAGGGTTATCAGGTACTGGTAGACGAGCACTCTGTTGGCTCCAATGCGGCTGATGCCCCTCTGCCAGGCGGCGAAGGCGAAGGCCGTCGCGAAGACAGCCGAGAACCCGACAGCCGCCCACGCGCCGCCGTCAACCGACGGCCAGTCCAGGTCCGCGAGGCCGGGCGCGGCGAGCAGGAGGACCAACGGCGTCCCGAAGAGGGTTGGGTAGGTGGCGACCGCGAGCGGGGAGTGGCGCTCCAGCAATCGCATCGAGAGCACGGTGTACGCCCCCACGGTGATGGCGGCTACCAGGATCAAGAGGTCCCCGATGGGGCTCGCGCCTTCGCCCCCCGCCAGCCCCTCGCGGAAGACGACGGCGACGCCGAAGATGGAGAGCCCCACGCCCAGCACGCCCGAGCGCGTCGGCCGCTCCAACCCGAGGACGGATCCCAGCAGCAAGCCCCACACCGGGGCGGTGGCGAAGACGAGCCCGGTGTTCGCGGTGCTCGTCAGGCTGACGCCGTAGGTGAATGACGTCTGGGCAACCGGCACGGCGAGGCAGCCGAGCCCCACCATCGGCAGCACGTCCCCCTTCCCTAACCTGCTCTCCCGCTCGAGGAGCCGCAGCACGAGCAGGAGCAGCAGCCCGCCGGCGGCGAACCGGAAGGCCACGATGGATAGCTCCGGGAGGTGCGCGGCGGCGTACTTCGTCGCCGCGTAGTTGCCGCCCCAGAAGACGGCGGCCATCACCAGGGACAGCTCAGCCAGCACCGCAGCCCTGCCCTTCTGGCCGGTCATGGGAAAGGATACAGGGCGCGGGTTGAGGAGTGCTTACGGAAGACGTTCACGCGCAGCGCCGTTTCGAGCCCTTCTACTGAACGTCCGGGCGCGTATGGACGGCGGGTTTCTAGGAGCCCGACCTTATCCTGCGATCCAACTGCTCCAGGACCGTCTCTCGGTTCTTGGTACGCTCCTCGTGGTCGCGCACCACCCTGAGATCCTCGACGGAGAGCCCGCCGAGGCGACCAGAGATCTCCTCCACGGTCAGATCGTCGTAG
>DATACV010000323.1:0-15045 GCA_036258875.1 Rubrobacteraceae bacterium | reverse complement strand
CGTCATGGCGACCGGGTTCTCGTGCGAGTAGCCGTGGCTCCCGATCTCGTGCCCCGCATCGACGACCATCTTTACCTGATCCGGGAACGTCTCGATGGAGTGACCGGGGATGAACCAGGTCGTCCTCAGGTCGTACTTCTCAAAGAGCTTGAGCAGCCTCGGCGTCCCAACCTCGCCCGAGAACATGCCCCTCGAGATGTCGTCCGGCGAGTCCTCACCCCCGTACGATCCCAGCCAGCCGGCAACAGCATCAATGTCTATGCCGATGGAGCAAAAGATCTCTTTCTCGGCCATCTTCCCACCTTTCTCTCTAGCCTTCCCCTTTTGTCTGACCAAAGCTCATTGTAAAGAACCCGAAGATCACGCTCAAGGCGCGGTGCCGGGTTTCGAGGGTCCTCTGGAGGTTTGATCGGCGCTCTCGGCACCGGTAATATAATTGTCAGACTAATTGGGGAAAGTGGGAACGAGAACAGGAGGAGGGGCCTTGGCGCTTCCGAAGGTAGCGGTCTTCTCTCTAGGGGGAACCATCTCTTCTGTCGACTCCGGGGGCAAAGGCGTCGAGCCTACGCTAACGGGTGAGGCGCTGGTCTCGGACGTACCCGAGATAGCGGAGGTTGCCGAGGTTTCCGCCGTCTCGTTCCGCCAGGCTGCCTCCGGGGAACTTACGGTCGACGACCTCGTCGAGCTCGCGTCGGAGATCGAGAACCGCATCGACGAGGGGGTGAGCGGGGCGGTCGTGACGCAGGGCACCGACACCATAGAGGAGACCGCCTTCGTGCTGGACCTGCTCGTGGACCGCGACGCGCCGGTCGTGGTCACGGGGGCGATGCGCAACCCCACGCTACCCGGGGCCGACGGTCCGGCGAATCTGCTGGCCTCGATCCAGGTCGCGGCGAGCGAGGTGGCCAGGGGTCTCGGCGCGGTGGTCGTCCTGAACGACGAGATCCACGCTGCGCGGTTCGTGCGCAAGACGCACACCTCGAACCCGGCGACCTTTCGCTCGGACCCGGTCGGGCCTGTCGGCTGGATCTCCGAGCACGTTCCCAGGGTGGTGCTGCACCCGGTAGGGCGGCGCAAGATAGCGCTCTCCGAGGGCGCGCAAGATCGCTCCGTGGCGCTGCACACCGTTACTCTTGGCGACGACGGGAGGCTACTTCCGGCCATAGAGGAGTCGGGGTATGCCGGGCTGGTGATAGAAGCGCTGGGCGGCGGGCACGTCCCATCCGTCATGGTAGAGAAGCTCGAAGACCTCGCCGGGAAGATGCCGGTCATCCTGGCCTCGCGCACGGGAGGAGGCGAGGTCTTGCGCGCGACCTACGGGTTCGTCGGCTCCGAGATGGACTTGCTAGAGCGCGGCCTCATCTACGCCGGGCCGTTGGACGGCTTGAAGGCCCGGCTCTTCCTCGCGCTGCTCCTTAGATCCGGAGCGACGCAGGAGGAGATCAGGGAATCGTTCGAGTCCTGGTTCGACGTTCCGGTATCGCCGTAGTTAGCGAGATAGGAAGAAGGTTATGGCGACCCAACCTACGACCATAGATCGCAGGAAGAGCGCAGAGCGGATAGGGCGTGACATAGAGACCCTGGCGGGCCCCGATTACACGCGCTCCTCCGAATCCATCATGCGCTACGCCTACACACCCGAGTACCGCAAGACCCTCGACTACTTTATCGGGGAGCTGGAAGCGCTGGGTTTCGAACACTACGAGGACCCTGTGGGCACGCTCGTCGCCCGGAACCGCCCGGCGGGCGAGAAGGTGTTCGGCGTCGGCTCGCACTGCGATTCGAACCGCAACGGCGGCAAGTACGACGGAACGATGGGTGTAGTCGCCGCCCTGGAGGTCTGCAGGCTCAACGACGAGCTGGGCCTTGGGCTTCCGCTGCAGCTTATCTCCTTCCTGGAAGAGGAGGGCTCGGGGTTTGGCCAGATGCTGTTGGGGAGCCGCATCATCGCGCAGAGGGTGACCGAGGAAGAGCTGCGCGAGAAGTTTCGGGCAGTGGACGACGGGCGAAGCTTCTGGGAGCACGCAAAAGAAGCCGGCTACGAGCCCGGACGGTGGCAAGACTCGATCCGCATGCTGGACGACCTCACAGGCTGGATCGAGCTGCACATCGAGCAGGCGCGCGTGCTCCAGGACACGCAGAACCGGATAGGCGTGGTCAACGCCATAGCGGGCTACGTCCACGCCGACATCACGGTCTACGGGCGCGACGATCACGCCGGGGCGACGCCCATGGACTTCCGCCAGGACGCCGGCATCGTCATGGCCGAATGCATGCTCGAGCTGGAGCGCCTCGCCAAAGAGGCCGGGAGAGGGACGGTAGGGACGGTAGGGGAGATCGAGGTTCGGCCCAACCTCATAAACGCCGTTCCCGGACAGGCCCGCTTCTCGCTGGACATCCGGGGCGTGGACGAGGAGGGGTTCCGCGGCGTCGCGCGCTACATCGCCGCGTTCGCGGAAGTAGCCGCCGAGAGGCGCGGCATGAGCGCCGAGTACGCGCAGCGCCAGACCCTGTCGGCGACGCCGCTCGACGGGCGCGTGGTGGCGGCGCTGGAGGAGGCGGCGGAGGCGAGCGGGGAGCCGTACATGGCGATGCACTCGGGCGCGGCCCACGACACGATGAGCATCGCCGACCGCGTCCCGAGCGCGATGGTCTTCGTCCCGTGCAAAGACGGCATCAGCCACTCGCCGGAGGAAGACGCGGACCCGGCCGACGCGGCGCTGGGCGCCGAGATCATGCTCAACGCCATAAGGACGTTTACCGCCGGCGGGCAATGAGGCATAACTTCGTCAGGGAGAGAACGCAGTCTTGTTCGTAGAAAGGGGTGCAAGGAGCGAATGTCTGTACTGATCAAAGGCGGCCGAATCGTTACTGCCGCAGACGACTACGTCGGAGACATATTCATCGAGGACGAGAGGGTCTCGCTCATCGGGGAGTCGCTCGACGTGCAGGCCGACAAGGTCATAGACGCGAGCGGCAAGTACGTCATCCCAGGCGCGATCGACCCCCACACGCACATGGAGATGCCTTTCGGCGGGACGGTCTCCTGCGACGACTTCACCTCGGGAACGATCTCGGCCGCCTTCGGGGGCACGACGAGCCACGTGGACTTCTGTCTGCAGGAGCCGGGCCAGAGCCTCCCCGACGCGCTCGCGACGTGGCATGAGAAGATCGAACGCGCCAAGCCGGTGATCGACGTCGGCTTCCACCTTGCCGTCACCGACCTCGAGGAGGGCGGGACGCTCGAAGACCTCAAGAAGGCGCCGGACGAGGGGGTGACGAGCTACAAGCTCTTCATGGCGTACAAGGGCGCGATCATGGTCGACGACGAGACGCTCTTCAAAACGATGCAGGTCGCGGCCGAGACCGGAGCGCTCGTGATGGTGCACGCCGAGAACGGCGACGCCATCGACGTCCTCGTCAAGCAGGCGCTCGCGGAGGGGAAGACCGAGCCGAAGTGGCACGCCGCAACGCGTCCTCCCATCACGGAGGCCGAGGCGACGAACCGGGCTATACAGTTAGCCCGCCTCGCGGGATCACCGCTCTACGTCGTCCACGTCTCCTGCAAGGAGGCCATAGACCCGATAGCGCAGGCGCGCACGAACGACTGGCACGCCTGGGGCGAGACCTGCACCCAGTACCTCTTTATAGACGAGACGGCATTGGATCAGCCGAACTTCGAAGGGGCCAAGTACGTCTACACGCCACCGCCGCGGCCTAAAGTGAATCAGGAGCACCTCTGGCACGCGCTCGCCACGGACGTCCTCTCGGTCGTCTCGACCGACCACTGCCCGTTCAACTGGGACGGCCAGAAGACGCTCGGCAGGGACGACTTCTCCAAGATCCCCAACGGCGGACCGGGGATCGAGAACCGCCTGCACATGCTCCACCACTTCGGCGTGCGGGAGGGACGTATCTCGATGAGCCGGTTCGTCGAGCTCGTCTCGACCAACCCGGCGAAGTTTTTCGGCATGTACCCGCGCAAAGGAACCATCGCGGTCGGCAGCGACGCCGACATCGTCGTCTTCGACCCCGAGAAGAGGCACAGGATCTCCGCCCAGACACACCACTCGAACATAGACTACAACCTCTTCGAGGGGACCGAGGTGAGCGGTGCCCCCGAGGTCGTGCTCGTTCGTGGGCAGGTCATAGTGGAAGGCGACGAGCTCGTCGGGAAGCCCGGCGCCGGCAGGTTCGTGAAGCGTGCCCGCTTCGGCGAGGAGCTCCCCTCGACGACGCGGACGGGGTGATCCGCATGAGCGACGAGACCAGAGAGATCTACGAGCGCGCCCGCCTCGGGCAGAGCGTGACGCTCGGCGAACGCCCGGCCGTGCTCGTCGTCGACTTCAGCCGCGGCTTCACCGACCCGGAGAGCACGATGGGCTCGGACCTCACGCGGGAGGTCGAGGCGACGAATCGTCTCCTCAGCGCCGCTCGCGAGCGGGGAATCCCGATCATCTTCACCACCATCGGCTTCGAGGCGAACCTCAAAGACGGATCTCTATGGCTCGAGAAGGCTCCCGGGCTCGCGGAGCTCCAGGTCGGCGGCAAATGGGTCGAGATAGATCCCCGGCTCGAACGGAGGGAGGAAGAGATCGTAATCCTCAAGAAAGGAGCCTCCGCCTTCTTCGGCACAAACCTGCCCTCGATCCTGGTCTCGCAGGGCGTGGACACTGTCGTCATGTGCGGCGCGACGACGAGCGGGTGCATCCGGGCGACCGCCATAGACCTCCTGCAGTACGGCTACCCGACGCTCGTCCCGCGCGAGTGCGTCGGTGACCGGGCGCAGGGACCGCACGACGCCAACCTGGTCGACATCCAGGCCAAGTACGCAGACGTCGTGCCCCTGGAGGATGCCCTGTCCTACCTGGAGAGCGTCAAGGAGAAGGCCAGCGCGTCGAGGATAAGGCAGGTGTAAACGGCCAGGGGCTACTCGCCCCTGGCCGGTAACAGACCGTGGGGGAAACACAGTTGTCTAGCACGAACACCGTCGGGCCCGACCCGATGGGTGCCGGAATGCACGAGCGCAGGAGGGCAGTATGCCGCAAAGGATCCTAGATCTCTCCCTACCCATGACCGACAACATGCCGGCGCACAAGCTGTTCCAGAGCCCGGTCATCCTGCCGGCGCTCTCGCACGAGCAGACAAAGGATTTCGGTCTGGGCATCCCCGAAGACAGGATGACCTTCGCGACCACCTACATGGGGATGCTCGACCACGTGGGGACCCACGTGGACGCCCTCTACCACACCAATCCCGATGGGGCCTCCATCGACGAGATGCCACTGGAGATGTTCTTCGGCAAGGCGGTGTGCTTTGACCTGACGCACATTCCGGACCTGGGCGAGATCGACGTTGACGACCTCGAGGCCGCCGAAGAGAAGTCAGGTGTAAGGGTTGAGGGGCACATCGTCCTGCTCAACACCGGGCTGCACAAGCGTCATTACCCTAACCCCGAGGTGGTAAGGAGCAATCCGGGCCTGACCGCCGAGGCTACCCACTGGCTCGCCGACCGCGGCTCGAAGGCTCATGGCGTCGAGGGTCCCTCCACGGATCTGCCGAGCAACGACCTCTTCCCGAGCCACCGTGTGTGCCGGGACCGGGGCATCTTCCACTGGGAGTGGCTCGTCAACCTGGAGGAGCTGGTCGACAAAGGCGAGTTCACCTTCTATGGGGCGCCGCTCCTCGTGCGCGGCGGCAGCGGCTCGCCCGTGAGGGCCTTCGCCGTACTCGAGGAGTAGACGGGCCGGAGCCGAACTTCTTGGATAACGTCGCCTACGCTACCGCGCTCGAGATCAGAGCTTCAGTCTTGCGCAAAGAGGTCTCGGCGACCGAGGTCATGACCGAGACCCTCTCGCGCATGGAGGCCCTGGAGCCCACGCTCAACGCGTTCGTCACGCCGATGCCCGAGCAAGCGATGGAGGCTGCTGCGAGCGCCGACAGGACCCTGGCCGATGGAGAGGAGCCCGGGCCGCTGCACGGCGTACCTATCTCGGTAAAGGACCTCATCAACGTCGGAGGCGTCAGGACCACCTTCGGCTCTCGCACCATGGCAGAGAACGTAGTCAAAGACGACGCGCCATCCGTCGAGCGAGCCCGCGCCGCGGGGGCGTGCGTGATAGGCAAGACCACCACCACGGAGTTCGGCTGCAAGGCGGGGAGCGGCGACAGTCCGCTCTCGGGCGTTACCCGTAACGCCTGGGACACCTCGAAGACCCCGGGCGGCTCCAGCGCCGGCGCCGCTACTACCGTCGCCGCCGGACTGACGCCTTTCGCGCTCGGGACGGATGGCGGGGGATCCATCCGTATCCCCGCGTCGTTCTGCGGGGTCTTCGGGCTCAAGGCGCAGTTCGGGCGGGTCCCTGTGTTCCCGACAAGCGCCACCCCCACGCTCGCGCACGTGGCTCCCATGGCACGCACCGTGCGGGACGCGGCCCTGCTGTTGGGGGTGATCTCCGGCTTCGACGCCCGAGACCCCGCCAGCGTCTCCGAGCCCGTCCCTGATCTCCTCGCCGCCTGCGAAGGCTCGGTGGAGGGGATGCGCGTCGCCTGGAGCCCGACCCTGGGGTACGCCCGGCCGACCCCCGAGGTCCTCGCGCTGGCGGAGGAAGCGGCGCGGACCTTCGAAGCTCTGGGATGCTCGGTAGAACTGGTCGAGGAAGTCTTCGATGACCCTATCGACCTGTGGAACGCCGAGTTCTTCGCGAGCGCAGGTACCAGGCTCAAGGACGCGTTGCGCAACTCGCGCGAGCTGCTGGACCCGGCTGTCGCCGAGGTGCTCGATGAAGCGCTAGACCAGACCATCGACGAGTACTACTCCAGGGTGTTCCTGCGGTACGGGTTTCGGGAGAGAGTACGCCAGTTCTTCGAGGCCTACGATCTGCTCCTCTCCCCGGCCCTACCGGTGGCACCCTTCGCAGTGGGGGTCAACGTGCCGCCCGAGTTGGAGGATCGCAACGTCGTCTCCTGGGTCTTCTACACCTACCCCTTCAACCTGACGGGCAACCCCGCGGCCTCCATCCCCTGTGGCTTTACCCGGGGCGGGTTGCCAGTGGGCCTGCAGTTGGTGGCCGGGGTCAACAAGGAGACGGACATCCTGAGGGCGTCGGCGGCCTTCGAGTCGGCCCATCCCTGGACTCACCGCAGACCGGATCTACCATAGAGAGGCAGGTAAGCGATGGAGAGCTGGAGAAATCGAAAGACCCTGATCCTGAGCCGCACCGACATGATGGGCCTGCTTAAGCCCGGCGAGTACAACGACTGCGTCGAGCACGCCTACAGGATGCACGGCGAGGGCCGCTACTACATGGAGCCCAAGGGCCACATCGTGCTCGACAAGTACCCGGGCGAGTGGGAGGTGATGCCCTCCTACATCGAGGAGCCCGAGGCGGCGGCGTGCAAGTGGGTCTCTATCCGCGAGGAGAACCGCTCCAGGTTCGACCTGCCGACGGTCTTCTCCATCCTCATCTACACCCACCCCGAGACCGGTTTCCCGCTGGCGATCTGCGACGGCAGCTACCACACGGTGATGCGCACCGGTTCCGCGGCGGCGGTCTCCGCGAAGTACCTGGCACGCGAGGACAGCAAGGTGCTCGCCATCGTCGGTGCGGGGAACATGGCCGAAGGGACTCTAGCAACCTGCAACGAGGTTTTCGACTGGGAGGACGTGCGCGTCTGGAGCCGCTCGAAAGAGACCCTCGACGGGTTCGTTCGCGACCAGCAGCCGAAGTACGAGCGGTTCGAGATCCGGGCTTCTACCAACCTGGAGGAGGTCGTGCGCGGGGCGGACGTCGTCGTCACCGTTACGCCGGCGAGGGGTCCGATCGTCGAGAACGGCTGGATCTCGGAGGGCACCCACATCGCCGCCGTGGGAGCGGACAAGGAGGGAGATCAGGAACTCGATCCCGCAATCCTTGCGCGGGCCCGCATCTTCGTCGACGACATAAGGCAGTGCCGGACCGACGGGGAGATCAACGTCCCACTCCGGGAGGGCGTGATCTCCGAGGACGACATCGCGGGCGAGATCGGTCAGGTCGTCGCCGGCAAGCTCCAAGGGCGCACCTCGGAGAGCGAGATCACCGTCTTCGACTCGACGGGGTTCGCCCTGCAGGACTCCGCTACCGTCCCGCTGGAGTACGAGCGAGCGCTCGCCGCGGGGGTCGGCGTCGAGAAGAAGATGATCTCGACCTGACCTAAGGCGGTTCGCGGGAAGGACGAGATTTCGGGCGGGAGGTTTTTCAGGTTCTCAGGTTTTCAGGTTCTCAGGGGTGCTCGACGGTACGGGTTCCCTACTCTCCTAACCCTCAGAACCTCAAGGCCTATAAGCCCCAAAACCTAAGCACCTCAGAGCCTGGATGCCTTACCCCGCAAAAGGCGCAACCTTTCGCAAACCGCTTTAGTAGCGGCCCACGAGCAACCCGCCGTCCACGACGAGTACCTGTCCGGTCATGTAGCGGGCGGCTTCGGAGGCGAGAAACACGCTTACGTCGGCGATGTCTTCGGGCTCTCCCACCCTGCCCATCGGAATGAACTCCGCCGCCCTCTCGAGACCCTCGGGCCCGAGCGAGTGCTCTTCGGAGAGCGCCTGCGCGGTCCGTATGTAGCCCGGCGCGATGCCGTTTACGCGGATTCCGTCTCGGGCCAGCTCGACGGCCAGACCGCGCACCAGGCCTACGATGCCGGCCTTGGCCGCCGAGTACTGGACGTGCTCGTCCCAACCGTAGGCGACGCCCATGATCGACGACAGGGCCACCATGCTCCCGCGTCCCGCCTCCCTCATGGCGGGGGCCGCGGCGCGGAACACCCTCATGACACCTTTGAGGTCTATCTCGTGCGTGTGGTCCCACCTCTCGTCGGTGAGCTCGGCGAGCGGCACCCGGTGAGCGATGCCCGCGTTGGCGACCACTGTGTCGAGCGGGCCGTACCGGTCCTGGACCGCCGAGACCACGGAATCGGTCTCCGCGGTGTCCGCGACGTCGAGGCGGTGGTACTCGGCCTCGCCGCCCGCTGACCCTATGTCGCCCGCGACCGACCGTCCCTCCTCTTCGAGTATGTCGGTCACGATGACCCTGTAACCCGCGCGGGCGAAGGCGCGGGCCGTGGCCGCGCCGATGCCGATACCGGAGCCGGTGATCAGGACGGTGGGCTTTCCAGGGTTCTGCATGAGGATTACGCTCGGAGGCCTCTGGCGCTCGTGCCGCTCACAGCATCACGTCCCCGGAGTTGGGGCCCAGGGTCTGGCCGACGTAGAGCGTTGCCCCGTCGGAGACGAGGAAGGCGACGGTCTCGGCCACCTCCTCCGGCTCCCCGAAGCGTCCCAGCGGTAGCTCGGCGGCCTTGGCGTTGCGCCACTCTTCGGAGAGGTCGAGGACGAGCTCGGTATTTATGGGGCCGGGCGCTACCGCGTTAACCCTGACGCCCTGCGCAGATACCTCCCGGGCCAAAGACTTGGTGAGGCCGATGATCCCGGCCTTGGCGGAGCTGTAGTGGCACAGCTCGACGCCGCCGATCTGGCCGAGCTGGGAGGCGACGTTGACTATGATGCCGCTACCCTGCGAAAGCATCTCGGGCAGCACGGCGCGGGTGCACAGGAAAGTACCGCGCAGGTGCACGGCGATCATGCGGTCGAAGTCCTCGACCGCCAAATCGACGAACCGCTTCTGCTGCAGGAACCCGGCGTTGTTGACGAGGATCTCCGGGGAACCGTAAGCTTCGCGCGCCGCGGCCACGATCTGTTGTACCGCCTCCGGATCGGAGACGTCGCCTGGGGCGGCCGCCGCTTCTCCGCCCGACTCCTGTATGCCGGCGACTACCTCTTCGGCGGTCGCGGCGTTCAGGTCGTTGACGACGATCCGCTCGCCGTTCTGCGCGAGCTTCTCGGCGATGGCGCGGCCGATCCCGCTCCCCGCGCCCGTGACCAGGGCGACCCGGTGTCCCGTAGAACTCACCTGCAACCTCCCTCTCTCGTCCGGATAAACGCAGCGGGGGCGAGCTGCTGGCTCGCCCCCATCCTGCTTCGTTATGAGGCGTCGGTCACTGCACGCGAGAGGCGGTGGACCCTTCCACTAGCTCGGCCTCGCGCGGATCTTTCACGTCGCGGGTGCCGAACATGAGGAGCCCGGAGAGGATCGTCGCCACCGCGCCGCTAAGAAACGCGGAGAGCACCATGTTGTCCCCGGTCGCGGTAAGGAACGCGGTGAGCAACGCCCCCCCGACGATCGCCCCGATCGGTCCCATGGCGTTGACGAAAGACGCACCCGTACCGCGCACCCGGGTCGGGAACGATTCACCCATGAAGAACAGCAGGGCCGCGTAGGGGCCTATTATGAAGAAGAGCCCGATCGTGTACATGGTCAGCACGAACCCCGCCGAATCCGGCCCGAAGAGCATCAGAGTGTAGGCGAGACCGGATATCACCCAGCCCCCGGCGATGGTAAGGCGCCGGCCGATGCGGTCGCCCACGAACCCGTGGCAGAGGTAGCCGATATAGGCTGCTGCGTTGGAGATGATGAGAACGGTCAGCGCGCTCCCGAACGAGACCCCTTTGCCCTCGGTGAGCACGGTGGTCCCGAGAACGGCGAAGACCTGTATGCCGATCCAGTTCGTAAGGAAGGCCAGGGCGAGGAAGATCGTGTGTCGCCGGATGTCCGGCTCGAAGATCTGCTGCAACGTGGTCTCTTCGACGTGGTGCACGTCTATGTCGAAGTGCCGGCCGAACTCGACGGCCTCCTCGTGCCGGCCCTCCTTCTCGAGCTGCCTGACACGCTGCATGGCCAGGAACCTGGGTGACTCCTTGAGCCTGAGGCCGAGGGCCGCGACTATGAGGGCCGGTATGGTGGCGAGCATGAACACGCCGCGCCACCCGACGGGCGCCAGCAGCAGCGCCGTAAAGGCCGACGCGAGCAGCACGCCTATCGGCCACCCGCCCTGTATGAAGGCGTATATGAACCCCCGGCTCTTCCGGTTACCGTAGAGCTCGTTGAGGTAGGTGGTATTCACTGCCTGCTCGGAGTAGCCCAAGCCCGAGATGGCCCGGATGACCGACAGATAAGGCCCCGAAAACACCCCGGGGGTCAACCCTGTCAGCAGGGAGCTCAGGCCCGTGCCGGCCGTGGTGATGATCAGCGACCTCTTCCGCCCGACGTAGTCGATCAGCGGTCCCACGAAGATCGCTACGAAGAAGGTCCCGATCGCCACTATGGTCGCGATCAAGGTGCTCGTCGCGGTCGCCCAACCGAAATCTTCCGCCATCACCGGTAGAAGCGTCCCGAACATGATGTAGTCGTAGACGCAAACTACCCATGCGAGGAAAGCCACTATCGAAGCGTAGATCAGATCGTTCCGCGAAACGGTGGTCTCGATCCCCCCTACGCTTGTCCCAGCAGAGCCCTCGCTCCCCTGATCTGGCCGGTCAACCATCCTGCATCCCTCCTTGATCTAGCAGCCGCCCAGGATGCACGATAGCCAAACGCCGACAATTTGTCAAACAAATATCGTTAGCGGCGATGAGGGCTCTCGCCGCACGGATTTCCGGTCCGTCCTGATTGGGATTCACGGGGATTCATCGCCCTTCGTTTTCACGGGGCGCTTCGTGAACGAAAGGCGAAGGCTGCGAGCGGTGGAGGAAGAATCATTTTACACGGTTGATGCTTAAGAGCCGTACAATGAGATTACGACGATCTTGAAGGAGTTGTGAAAAGGCAATGGACACTGGTCTGTACGGTACGCGCAGGACGCACAAGACCTACGAGCGGATAATCAAGCATATTCGGGGTGAGATCTCGTCCAGGAAGCTGCGCCCGGGCGACAGGCTGCCGCCAGAAGCGGACTTGGCCCGATCCCTCGGGGTCAGCCGGCCGACGGTGCGGGAGGCGCTCAAGGTGCTGGAGTCGCAGAACGTACTGAGGAGCTCGACGGGGCCTACGGGAGGCACATTCGTCAGGCCGTTGAGCGAGGCGGGGGTAGCAGAGTACCTCACGGATTCCATAACCCTGCTGCTGGACATAGACGAGTTGACCCTGGAGGAGTTGTGGGCGGCCAGAGAAGCCATAGAGATACGGGCGGTCGGAGCGGCCGCCGTTCGGCGGACGGAGCAGGACCTCGCGACGATGCGGAGGACCATCGAGAGCGATGAGTACAAGGACTTCGACTCTTACTTTCCGGACATAACCTTCCACAGGGCCATCGCGAACGCTTCCGGGAACAGGGTGTTGACCCTGTTCATGCTCTCTATCCACATGACGACCATCACGCTGGCCGAGCGCTATATCCTGCCGGAGGCGAAGCAGGTCTCCCAGGACCAACACCGTTTGATCTACGAGGCCATCCTCGACCAGGACGAAGCGTTGGCGATGACGCGGATGGAGGAACACCTGCAGATGGCTTACGAGGTCTACCGGCGGGCCATTCCGAAGGGGACGATGGTCCGGACCGCCGAGGGGCCTTCCGTGGAGGGTCTCAAGGACCATTCGCGCTCGCGAACGTCCTGAGATGAGGCGAGAGCTCGCGAGTAGCGCCATCGGAGATCCAACCCGCCATGCACGCTGAGGCAGCTTCCGTTCTCGCGTTCATCTTGTGGCCTATTTCCGTCCTCGTGATAGTAGCCCTCTGGATGACGGCGCTCCTGGACATCGCACGCCACAGGCGCAGAGAAGCATCCAGGAACACAGGACCGCTGGGCATGGCCGCCCTCGTTTCGGCTGTCGCCGTCGTAGCGGTCGCAGGTAGCAGCGTGCTCTTGGCCGGCCAGTGGGTCGAAGCCGTCTCGTGGACGGGTGCCGAGGCGCTTTACGCCAGCGAGCCGGAAGGTGAAGCTCAGCCGCGCTCCTACATCTTCAGTTTCGGTCTGGAGAACGCCTCTTACGGGTCGTTGGCCGATCCGGCGAACGCCAGAGAAAGCCGGCGCGTACCGCGCTAGGTTCTCCGGTGCGAGGATGAGGCGTACAACAGGGGCGACGGGCGCGATGCCGTCGCGCTCTCCGTCCGCGTCGTCGCCGGCTCAGAACCCGGCTGCCTTCGTCTTTGGGGCGTCGAGCACGGCCTCGAGGATCGGGGCCGACGAGGCACGCCACGGGTCGGCCGCCGGCAGTCCAGTCTCCTCGGCTACCCGTGCGATAAACCCTTTAGCCTCCGTGTCCTCGAGCCCCCTCGTGTTGACGCTTACGGCGACCACGGGCGCGGGCTTGACGAGTGAGGCGACCTCCTCGTAAAGACGAGCGATGCGCGAGGGTTCCGGTCGCGGCACACCAGGTACCAGGTCTTCCTCCGAGGCGTCGGCGCACAAGATCAGGCAGTCCGCACACGAGCCGTGCAGGAGGCCGAGCGTGACCCCCGAGTAGGCCGGGTGTCCCAGGGAGCCCTGGCCCTCGATGAGTATCAACTCCGGTTCTCTTCTGGCCGCCTCCAGAACCAGCTGCTCCGAAGCCCCTGCGACGAAGTCAGAGACTACGGCGTCCACGCAGATTCCCCACCCGGCGATGACGATGCCCGTCTGCCCCGTCGCGACGAACTCCGACCTTATGCCCGCCTCTTCGGCGGCGCGCTGCACCTCCAAGGTGGCGGTCATCTTGCCTATGGCGTTGGCCGTCCCGACGGTGAGGACGACCTTCTGATGAACGCCGAAGCCCTCGCCCGAGAAGAGTGGGACATCTTTGGGTGGCTCGCGCACGTCCCAGACGATTGCGCCGGGGAGTTCGGGGGCGAGGCGCTGGTGGAGGCCGCTAACTATCTCCTTGCCGGCCTCCGCCGCCCGCTCGAGGCCCGCTATCCATTCGGGCGGCAGCTTGCCTCCAGGCGGAGCTAGACCGACGAGCACGGAGGTCGGAGAGTACTCGAGCGCATCCTCGACCGTGCTCACTATGGGGGCATCACGTTCGAGCTCGGGCATCACCTCGAGCACCCGCTTCTCCGCGAGCGTCGAGTCGATCACGGCGACGACCTCGTCCCTGCCGTAGCGGATAAGGCCGTGGGCGGTCTTGGCGTGGCGACTCGCGAACCAGCCCTCGGCCAGGATTGCGTACCGGCGCTCAGGAACTTCCCCCGAGATCATAGCGGCCTCAGAACGAGACCGGGCTCTATTGACGCCATGATGCTCCCGGTTTTTCCGGACCTTCTCGACCGCTGTCCATCTCCCGCGGTGTTGGAACGAAGTGAGGTCGTGGCGGCGGGCCTGGCATTGCCGGAATATCGTCGTGCGCCAGGCATAAAGTGAACTCCTAGATCGATGACTCTTTCTCCTCTCCGAAGTCTGGGGGAACGCCCTCCACAGCGAGGCGTAGCCAGCGCGCCTCGAACCGATCCCAGAGCTTCTCCTCCGGACGTTCCGTGTGGCTTACGGGCAGCCGGATGACCTCGTGCGGGCCGCCGAGGTGGTTGGCGATAGCGTATACGGTGGGAGCCGGGACTACGTCATCCTCAAGGCCCAGGCCGACGAGGGTGGGACAGCGTATGTCCGCGGCGAAGTTCATCGGGTCGAAATACGAGAGGACGACCATCGCGCCATCTTCGCGTTCGGGGTGCGCTTCCAGATAACGGTTGATCTCCCGCCCCGAGCCCTCCTCCACGAGGAACCGCCGGCCCTCGGCCCACCCGAAACTCGGCACCGCCACGACGAGAAGATCGGCGACCTGCATGACGGACTGGGCCATCACCGCCAGCCCGCCGGCGAAGCTCGTGCCGTTCAAGACCGTACGAGAGACGAGGGGACCCAGGATCTCCCCGCCCACCTCGACCGCGCGCATGTAGTCGCATACGGCTCCCCGCAGGACATACACCTCGGGGGATTCGATGCCGGTCAGGGCGTACCCCCACCGCGATGGCGCCGGTAGCGCGTCCCTGGAGCGGCCGAATCCCCGGGCCTCCACGCCGACGACGTTCACGCCAGCCTCGGCCCAGCGCCACATGGGATCGAGCCCGCCGTCGTATCCGTGACTGTGCACGACCAGCGGCCGCGGAACGTCGTCTTTCCACCGGATCGCGTACCCCGAGACGCGGGCTTCTCCGAGAGAGGCGAAGGTCAACCTCTCGAACCCGAGAGCGGCATTTTGC
>DATACV010000322.1:0-10226 GCA_036258875.1 Rubrobacteraceae bacterium | reverse complement strand
GCGGGCGACGTCGCGCATCATCTGCTCGACGTTCTCGGCGTAGGGCCGTGCCCGCTTCACCCTTGCTTCGGCCTTGCGGAACTTCACGGCGGAGACGGTCTGCAGCGCCTCCGTGACCTTGGCGATGTTCTTGACGGAGCCTATCTGCCGTTTGAGGTCCCTGAGGGTCGCCAAACCCTAGCCCCCTTCTTCCTCTCGCATCGCTTCCTCGCCCTCCTGGGCCTCCTCCTCGGGGGGATTCTCCTCAGGGGGGTTCTCCAGCACGTCCTCGGGACGCCGCTCCTCGTCGCTCATGCGTTCTCCCCGGAGGCGTTGGGCTGGTCGCCGCGCGGCTCGTCGCCGGTAGCTCCCCCTTGGGTGCCGCCCTCCTGCTCCGCCCCGGTCGAGACGTTCACGAGGCTCTCCTGCTCAGGCTCGTAGTTCTGGTTGAAGTGTTCGATCGCCTCCTCGAGACCCTGCCGGGTCTCGTCGGAGAGCTCCTTTTCCTCCCGGATGGAGTCGAGGATCTCACCGTGGCTGTCGCGCATGTAATCTCTGAACTTGCTCTCCCAGTCCATGACGTTGTCCGGCTCGACGTCGTCCAGGTATCCGTTCGACGCCGCGAAGATCACCGCGACCTGCTCCTCGACCGGCATCGGGTCGTGCTCATCCTGCCTCAGGATCGCCGTGAGCCGCTCGCCGCGCGAGAGCGTCTGCTGCGTCGCCCGGTCCAGGTCGCTCCCGAACTGGGCGAAGCTCTGCAGCTCGCGGTACTGGTTCAGATCCAACCTCAGCGTCCCGGCCACCTTCCTCATCGCCTTGATCTGGGCCGAGCCGCCCACCCGGCTCACCGAGTTGCCGGTATCTATCGCGGGACGCTGGCCCGCGTTGAACAGGTCGGCGTCCAGGTAGATCTGGCCGTCCGTGATCGAGATGACGTTGGTCGGGATGTAGGCCGAAATGTCCCCCGCCTTGGTCTCGACGATGGGGAGCGCCGTCAGGGACCCGGCCCCCGCGTCCTCGGAGAGCTTCGCGGCCCGCTCCAGCAGGCGCGAGTGCAGGTAGAAGACGTCGCCGGGGTAGGCCTCGCGGCCAGGAGGGCGCCGGAGCAAGAGCATCATCTGACGGTAAGCGACAGCGTGCTTGCTGAGGTCGTCGTAGATGACGAGCGCGTCGTCGCCCCGGTTCATGAAGAATTCGCCGATGGCGCAGCCCGCGTAGGGGGCGAGGTACTGGAGCGTCGCCGACTGGGAGGCCGAGGCGTTGATGACCGTCGTGTAATCCAGCGCGCCGGCCTCCTCCAGCGTAGCCATCAGGCCCGCGACAGAGGAATCCTTCTGGCCGATGGCGACGTAGATGCACTTCACGTCCTGGTCGGCCTGGCTGATGATCGTGTCCACGGCGATCGCCGACTTGCCCGTCTTCCTATCGCCGATGATCAGCTCGCGCTGCCCGCGCCCGATCGGGATCATCGAGTCTATGGCCTTGATGCCCGTCTGGAGCGGCTGCTTGACCGGCTGGCGCTTGATGATCCCGGGCGCCACGATCTCGACCGGCAGGTTGTCCTCGGCCTCGATCTCGCCCTTCCCGTCCATCGGGAAGCCGAGGGCGTCTATGACGCGACCAAGAACCCCCTCACCAACCGGCACGCTCGCGAGGCGCTCGGTGCGCCTCACCAGGTTGCCCTCCTGGATGTGGGTGTCGTCGCCGGCGACGATGACGCCGACGTTGTCTTCCTCGAGGTTGAGGGCTAGGCCGATGACCTTCTCGCCGCGCGCGTCCTCGAACTCGAGCATCTCCTGGTACATCACGTTCTGGAGGCCGTGGACGCGCGCGATGCCGTCACCGACCTCGAGTACCTGGCCTACCTCTTCCGTCCGGACCCTGTTCTCGTAGTCCGATATGGCGCCCTTCAAGATGGAGGAGATCTCCTCCGGCCTGAGCCTACCCACTAGATAACACTCCTCTCGAGCATCTCCTCCCGGAGGCTCGCGAGGCGCCCCCGGACACTGCTATCTATCATGCGTCCCCCGAAGCGGAAGACCGCACCGCCCAGGATGTTCGGGTCGACGCTCGTCCGTAATATTACCTCACGACCCTCGAGAGACCGGGCGAGCCTCTCCTTCAGGCGGTCCACCTCATCGTCCGTGAGCTCGAACGCCGTCGTTACCTCGACCTCCACCCTCCCGAGGTGCTCCTTGACGAGCTCCTCGTAGCGCAGGAGCACCTCCTCCAGGATCTCCTCCCGCCCGTTGTCGGAGAGGATCTTGAGGAAGTTGCGGGTCGAGAGCTTCATCCCCTCGGTCAGGGCGTCTATCGCGCGGCGCTTCTCGCGCTCGGGGATCTGGCCGCCGTAGAAGAAAAGCCTGAGCTCCTCGCTCTCCTCCAGGGCGTCCGCGAACTCCTGGAGGTCCTCTAGCACGCCCTCGAGCTCATCGCGCTCCCTGGCAGCCTCGAAGAGGGCCTCGGCGTAGGTCGAGACGGCGCTCAACCTACCTCGTCTCTCCGGCGACCTCGGTCTCGAGGCTGTCGAGGGCCTCGGAGATCAGCCGCTCGTGCCCGTCGCGGTCGAGCTCGCGCCCGATGACCCGCTCGGAGGTCAGGATGACCATCTCGGCGACCTCGCCGCGCACCTGGCGCAGGACCGCGTCTCGCTCGCGCTCTATCTCCTCTCGCGCGCGCTGGATGATGCGGTCGCCCTCCTCGCGCGCCTCGCGCTTGGCGCGCTCGCGCTGCGCTTCGCCCTGCTTGCGGGCCTCGTCCAGGATCTGGCGCGCCTCGCCGCGGGCCTCGTCGATCTGGCGCCGGTACTCGGCAAGAAGCTCCCTGGCCTCGCTGCGAGTCTTCTGCGCCTCGTCTATGGCCTGCTCGATCTCCGACTGGCGGTGCTGGATCTGGTCCCGGATCGGCGGGTAGGCGTAGCGGTAGAGCAGGAACAGGAGGATCGCGAAGGTAACGATCTCCCAGAAGATCAGGCTCGTGTTGAGGAGATCGAAGATCCCTGTCTCATCTGCCACGGGCCCTCCTCTCTGCCTAGAGGACGAAGGCGACGAGCAGCGCGAAGACGAGGCCGAAGAGCGCCTGCGCCTCCACAAACCCGATGCCGAGGAACATCAACGTCCGCGTCTGGTCGAACGCCTCAGGCTGGCGGTGGATGCTCGCGATGGTGGTCCCGATGAGGTAACCCATCCCGATGCCCGACCCGATTACCGCGGTGCCCGCTGCGACGCCGGTGCCGATGTATCTGAAACCCTGCGTGCTGCCCTGAAGCAGCGCCAGCATGGGCTCCCAAAGCGCCAAGATCTCCATCACTGTGCTCCTCTCTGCTCTTTACTTTCTTGACCCGTCGACCGCGCCTAGTGCTCCTCGCGGAACATCGCAAGCTCGATGTAAACCTGCGTGAGTATAGCGAAAATGTAGGCTTGCAGGACCGCGACGAAGATCTCGAAGGCGAAGAGAACGATCGCCGCGGGCACGGAGATCACGGCCATAAAGGTGCCGAAGTACAGGATGAAGCTGAGGAAGACGAAGATGATGAGGTGCCCCGCCAGGATGTTGGCGTAGAGCCGCATCCCGAGCGTGAGGGGCTTGGACAACTCCTGCACGATCTCGATGAACGCCATGAACGGGACCATGATCGGCTTGGCCGGCAACCCCGGCGGCACGAGGCTCTTCACGTACGTCACCAACCCGTTGCGCCTCACTCCCTCGAACTGGGTCAGGATGAAGGTCAATAGCGCCAGCGTCAGCGTGAACGAGATGCTGCTCGTCACCGGGTAGCTGTTCGGGATAAGCCCGATGATGTTAAGCACGAGCAAGAATATGAAGAGCGAGAGCGTGTAAGGGAACCACTTCTTCCCCTCCTCTCCGACCTGCCCGCCGAGGTGGTTGCGGCCGAAGCCGTAGAGCTCCTCGACGATGACCTGGTACATGCCAGGCCGGTCCTTCAAATACCTGGCGCCAAAGAACATGATCAGGAACGTTACCGCCGCCCCGATGAACAGGAACCAGACGCCCTTGTTGAGCGAGATGTCGATCGGGCCCAGGTGTATCGGAATTACCCATTCGTGCTGGGCGCTCTCCCAGGTGTGCAGGATCTGGTGTCGTATCTCCTCTTGGCTCAACTGCTGTATCAGCGCCAGGCTTCCCATCGTTACCCTGTCCTCCGTCCTGCTTCCTCGCGAGCCGAGCCCGTCATGCCGGGCTTCGCGCTCGGATCTTTTCTGGTCCTCGCGACCCTGATCGCCGCCGCCACGTTCTCGGCGACGTATACCCCGGCGAAGCCGGCGAGCATAGGAACGACCGGCCACAACCCGAGGTACGCCGGGATGCCGAGCACGGCCGCGGCGTAGGCGAGCCGCACCACGAACGAGCCGGCCCCGATCATCACCCCGGCCGCCACGGAGCGCCCGGCGAACAACGAGATGGTGACGGCGGTCGAGACGAAGCTCACGACCGCCGTCCCCGCGCCGTAGAAGAACGACCAGGCGTGCGCCGTTCCGGAGAAGAGAAGGAGCAGGCCCGAGATCGCGACCGCCGCGGCCAGGATCCAGGCCGAGTACCGCAGCGCAACCCGCCAGTGATCGCTCATCGTCCGTCCAGACTCTTGAGCGCCCGGTACACGTATACCAGACTCGCCACGAACCCGAGCACCAGCCCGATCAGCAAGAACAGCGGCAGCGTCTCGAACGCCCTGTCCGCGAAGAACCCCAGCACCGTGAGGCCGCCGATGATCGCAAGTAAGGTGAACCCCGTCGTCAAAGAACGGGCGTATCCACCGCCCGCGTCGTTCCTCTGGGAATTGGTGTTGGGCATCACCCGAATCATACCCCACCGCCCAAAGTGTTGCAAAAAGTTTCAAGCTCCCGCCAACCTCCGCAAGGAGGCCCGATGACGAGCGCTCGTTGCCCGCTCTCCACACCCATCTAGGCCTCTCTTTACCCAGCCGCGCGAGCCGTGATGCACGATTCCAGGATCCGAGCCTTTCCGCCGAGCCATCAGGGATACGACCATCCCATCTCCTCTCGAAGTTCCCATGCAAGAAGATCTTACTATTTATTGACTCAGTGTCAATAGACATCGTGTCAATAAGGTAGTAGATTGGTCCGGATGGAGGTGGTAGCGAGATGACGGTGGGACGTCCGGCGCACAGGAGGCGGCGCAGGCCGGAGGAGGCGGAGCGGGCGATCCTGGCTGCGGCGCGTTCGTTCCTGGAGAGGAACCCGTTCAGAGAGATGACGGTAGAGAGGGTCATGACGCGCACGGGGCTCTCGCGGCCGGCGTTCTACGCTTACTTCCGGGACCGTTACGAGCTTGTGGCGCGCGTGCTCGAGGGGATCGGCGGCCTGTTGTTCGCGGTGGACCGGCGCTGGCTGGTCGGCGCGGAGGAGAGCCCGGAGGAGGCGAGAGAAGTCCTCGCTGACGCGCTTCGCAGGGGAGCGGAGACCTTCGCCCGGTACGGGCCGGTGTTGCGGGCCATCTCCGAGGCCGCGAGCCAGGACGAGAGGGTCGAGGAGGTGTACAGGTACGGCCTGATCGAACGCCTCACAGGCTCGGTGGCGGCGCGCGTAGAGCGCGACCGCAAGCGGGGGCTCGTGCCCGAAGGTCTGGACCCCGAGGAGACGGCGCGGGCCCTGGTGCTCATGACCGAGCGGTACCTGCTCGACGCCTTCGGCAAGCCGGAGGACCGGCCGTCGCGCGAGAAGAGCCAAGCGGTGGTCGAGACGCTGGTGGCCGTGTGGGCCAGCACCCTCTACGGTCCCGAGGCGCAGGGACCGGTCAGTCCTCCAGGCTGAACCGGACCATCTTGAGGCCGCCCTCGGCGGCGAGCTCCATGGCGAGGGCGTCTGGGTAGCCGCCCGCGTAGCGGACCTCCTCGATACCGGAGTTCATGATCATCTTCACGCAGAGGAGGCACGGCTGGTGGGTGCAGTAGACCGACGCACCGGTAACCGAGACGCCGTGGTAGGCGGCCTGGATTATGGCGTTCTGCTCGGCGTGCAGGGTACGCTGGCAGCTCTCGCGGCCGTCCACGATCCGGATCAGGCACCCCACGTCCTCGCAGTGGGGCATCCCCGAGGGGCTCCCGTTGTAGCCGGTGGTGAGTATCCGCTTGTCGCGCACGACTACGGCTCCGACGGCGAGCCGAGGGCACGTCGAGCGCGTGGCGACCTCGTGGGCTATGCGCATGAAGTATTCGTCCCAAGATGGGCGGGCGCGCTCTAGCGCCGCGTGCTCCTCGGAGGTGTCCACGTCCGCGCGCTTAAAGGGTTCCATAGAGCCTGTCACCTGCGTCGCCGAGGCCCGGCACGATAAAAGCGGCGTCGTTAAGCTCCGGGTCGACGGCGGCGGCGTAGAGGTTCACGTCGGGATGCTCGCGCGTCAGGCGCTCCACGCCCGGCACGGCGGCGACGGCGTGGAGGCAGGAGATCCAGGTAGCCCCCTCTTCCTTGAGCTTCGTGAGGGTGGCCGAGAGGCTCCCCCCGGTCGCGAGCATCGGGTCGAGGACGAGCACGAGGTAGTCCTCGAGGTTCCGGGGCAGGTTGACGTAGTACTCGATCGGCTGGGCCGTGACCTCGTCGCGGAAGAGCCCCATGAACCCGACGGTGGCCTTCGGCAGCAAGGCGAGGGCCCCGTCGAGCATCCCGAGCCCGGCGCGCAGTACCGGGACGAGGCAGACCGGGCCGGAGATCTCCTCCACCTCCGTCTCGGTGAGGGGGGTGCTTATGCGGACCGGACGGGTGGGCATGTCGCGGGTTGCTTCGGCGACCATGATCAGGGCGAGCTCCTTCATGGCCTGCCTGAACTCCGGGGTAGGCGTCCGCTCGTCGCGCAGCACCGCGAGCTTGTGACGGCTCAACGGGCCATCCACGACGCGGAGGTTCTTTGCCTCCGTCGGGTTCGCCTCACTCATACAGCGGGAATGCAGTGGTCAGGGCGGTGACGCGCTCGCGCAGGCCGTCGAGCTCGCCGCGGGCCGCGCTCGTGATGATGTCGGCGATCTCGCGCATCTCGTCCGGGCCCATGCCGCGCGTCGTCATGGCCGCGGTGCCGAGCCGGACGCCGCTCGTCACCGTCGGCTTCTCCGGGTCGTTCGGGACCATGTTCTTGTTGCAGGTAACGCCTACAGATTCGAGCGTCTCCTCGAGCTCGGCGCCCGTGGTGTCCGCCTCTATCAGGTCCACCAGGATCAGGTGGTTGTCCGTCCCGCCTGAGACGAGGTCGAGGCCACCTTCCAGGAGACCGTCGGCCAGAGCGCGGCAGTTATCGACGATCTGCCGGGCGTAGTCCTTGAACTCCGGTTTGAGGGCCTCGCCGAAGGCCACCGCCTTGCCGGCGATCGCGTGCATGAGGGGACCGCCCTGCATCCCCGGGAAGACGCGGCTGTTCACCTTCTTGGCGAACTCCTCGCGGCAGAGGATCATGCCGCCGCGCGCCCCGCGCAGCGTCTTGTGGGTGGTCGTCGTCACGATCTCGCTGTACGGGATCGGCGAGGGGTGGACGTCGGCGGCGACGAGCCCCGCTATGTGGGCCATGTCCGTGAGCAGGAAGGCTTCGACCTCGTCGGCGATCTCGCGGAACCTCTCGAACTCCAGGACGCGCGGGTAGGCGCTCGCGCCGACCAGGATCATCCTCGGTCGCTCGCGAAGCGCGATCTCTCGCAGCTGGTCGTAGTCTATGAAGCCGTCGTCGCCGACGCCGTAGTGGACGATGGTGTAGGTGCGGCCCGAGAAGTTGAGCCTCATCCCGTGGGTGAGGTGTCCGCCGTGGGCAAGGTCCATCGAGAGGATCTTCTCCCCCGGCTCGAGCAGGGCCGCGTAGGCCGCCTCGTTTGCCTGGCTGCCGGAGTGGGGCTGGACGTTGGCGTGATCCGCGCCGAAGAGCTCCTTCGCCCGGTCTATGGCGAGCTGCTCGACGACGTCCATGAACTCGCAGCCGCCGTAGTAGCGCTTGCCAGGGTAGCCCTCGGCGTACTTGTTAGTCATCACCGAGCCCTGAGCAGCGAGGACCGCCGGAGAGGCGAAGTTCTCGCTAGCTATAAGCTCGATGGTGGTCCGCTGGCGTTCGAGCTCCCCGTCGAGTGCCTCCTGGACCGCCGAATCCACGACCTCGGTGTACGGACCTAACATCCTTCTACCTCCGCTCCTCGGGTTGGGTGGCGCGCTCGACGAGCGGTCGCGGAGAGGCCGATTCCCGTCCCCAGAAGCTCGATGCTCTCCCTCGCCCTCCCTACCGGACGCGTGACCAATCGGAGTATAAACGTTGTCCTTGACGCCCTCAAACCGTGTTAGCCGCCGGCTTTGAGCACTCAGCGGCCAGACTCCGTATCCAGATCAGAGAGTCTGTCCCCGGTAAGCTCCGAGGTAGCGCGAAGGAGCCGCACCTCCCCGCGCGAAAGGTCGACGACGGCCGAGGCTTCGCCGCTGCCTGGCTCGCCACCGACTATCAGGTCGACCGCGTCTGAAACCTTCGAATCCACCTCTTCGAGGGCTCTCGGTGCTGTCTCTCCGGAAGGGTTGGCGCTCGTCGCGTACAGCGGCTCCCCGTAGGCTTCGAGCACCCTTCGCACGGCGGAATCGGCCGGCACCCGTAAGCCGACCGTTCCCCCACCGGGCCGATCCAGGACCAGCGTGAGCGGACCCGGCCAGTACATCGAGGCCAGCTTCCGGGCGAGCGAGGGAACGCTCGTGGCGAGCGCGAAGGCTTCCTCGGGGGTGGCGCAGAGCAAGGCTATCGGCTTCCCGGCGTCGCGGCCCTTGATCTCCCGTATCCGGGGCAGGCCATTCTCCGCAGCCACGAGCCCCACGACGGTCTCCGTGGGTACTAGGGCCACCCTGCCTTCCCGCAGGGCTCGGGCGGCCTCGGTTGGGGAGACGCTCCCTTTCATCCTTCACGGCTCAGAAGGACGGCCCGCGGTGTGCCGGCCAGGTCTGCGCGGGTATCGAGGGGGACAAAGCCGGCGCGCCGGCCGAGGTCGAGCACCGCCTCGGCCTGATTGTCCCCGATCTCGAGCACCACGTCAGCGCTCTGCGCGAGCAGGGGCGGCGTCTCCGAGAAGATGCGCCTGAAGAACGCGTACTCGTCCGCGCCGCTGTAGAGCGCGGCCGACGGGTCCCACTCTCGCACCTCGGGGGCGAGGCGCTTCTCGGCGGAGAGCTCGTCCACATAAGGCGGGTTCGAAACGAGGAGATCGATCCTGCCGGTCAGGAACCCGAGGCCCGACGCCACGTCGGCGTGGTGGAAGTGGACGGTTGCCCCGTTCTGCTTCGCGTTGTGGCGGGCTATCTCGAGCGCGGCCCCCGAGACGTCCGTGGCGTGTACCTCGCAGAGCGGGCGCTCCTGGGCGATGGAGATCGCGATGGCACCCGAGCCGGTCCCGATGTCGAGCACGCAGCACGAGCCGCCGCGCAGGTCTATGCGCTCCAGCGCCAGGTCAACGACGCTCTCAGTATCGGGGCGCGGGATCAGGGTGTCCGCGTTCAGGTCGAGCCGGAGGTTCCTGAAGTACGCGTAGCCGAGGATGCGCTGCACGGGCTCGCGCTTCATGCGGCGGGAGATCCAGGTCCCGTAGAGGTCCGCTTGCTTTCGGGTCAGGGGTCTCTCGTAGAGGGCTATATCGCCGCGCCCGATGCCCAGGAGCTCGCAGAGGAGGACCTCCGCCGAAGCGACAGGCTCGGGGACCCCGGCCCTCTCCAGTTGCTCGGCTGCGTCCCGCGCTGCCTGGCGGGCGAGAGGTGAGCCGGTGCGCACCTTCTAGCCCGGGGTTCGGGCGGCCTCGGCGGCGAGCTTGTCGGCGCGCTCCTTCGCGGCGAGGGCCTGGGTAAACTCGTCGAGTTCGCCGTTCAGGACCGCCTCGAGGTTGTGGGAGGTGACCCCGACGCGGTGGTCGGTGATGCGCCCCTGAGGGAAGTTGTAGGTGCGGACCTTCGCCGAGCGGTCGCCGGTCCCGACCTGCGCGAGCCGCATCGCCCCCTCCTGCTCCCGGCGCTCGCGCACCTCGCGCTCCAGGAGCCGGGAGCGGAGAATCTTCAACGCCTGGTCCTTGTTCTGGAGCTGGCTCTTCTCGTTCTGGCAGGTCACGACGAGGCCGGTGGGCTTGTGCGTGATCCTGACCGCCGAGTCCGTGGTGTTCACGCTCTGGCCGCCGGGGCCGCTGGAGCGGTAGACGTCGATCTCCAGGTCGCCGGGGTTTATCTCGACCTCGACGTCCTCGGCCTCAGGCAAGACCGCGACCGTCGCCGTCGAGG
>DATACV010000321.1:0-3926 GCA_036258875.1 Rubrobacteraceae bacterium | reverse complement strand
AGAGCCCGGCTGTTCTGGGAGGCCTCGCCGACGCCCATGTTGACCACGATCTTCTCGAGGCGCGGTATCCGCATGGGGTTCTCGATCGCGAACCTCTCCTTGAGGGCCGGGGCGATCTCCTCGTTGTACCTGTCCTTCAGCCTAGCCATCTATGTCCTCCCCGGAACGCCTGGCGACCCGGATCTTCTCCCCCGAGTCCGTGAACCGGTAGCCGACCCTGGTCGGCTCCCCGCTGCTCGGGTCCACCACCATCACGTTCGAGACGTGCATGGGGGCGTAGAAGGTGTAGAGCCCCTGCTGGTTGTTCTGCGTCGGCCTGGCGTGGCGCGTGCGCTCGTTGACGCCCTCGACGACTACCCGGTTCTTCCCGGGGTGGACCTCCCGAACCTCGCCGCGCTTGCCCTTCTCCTTGCCGGAGATCACCACCACGGTGTCCCCTTTTCTTATCTTGAGACCCACTTACAACACCTCCGGGGCCAGCGAGATGATCCTCGTGTAGCCCTTCTCCCTTAGCTCGCGCGCGACAGGACCGAAGATGCGCGTCCCGCGCGGGGCGCCGTCGGGGTTGATGATCACGCCGGCGTTCTCGCCGAAGCGGATGTAGGACCCGTCGTCGCGGCGCGTCTCCTTCTTGGTGCGTACCACCACGGCCCGCACGACGTCGCCCTTCTTCACGCCGCCGCCCGGCGTCGCCTCCTTGACGGAGGCGACGATCACGTCCCCGATCCCGGCGCTGCGGCGCTTGCTGCCACCGAGCACGCGGATAGTCAGCAGGCTCCTGGCCCCCGAGTTGTCCGCTACCTTTATCCTGGACTCCTGCTGGATCACTACTCGGCCCTCGAGACTATGTTCGCGAGGCGCCAGCGCTTGCGCGCGGATATGGGACGGGTCTCGATGATCCTCACCGTGTCCCCGACGCGCGCCTCGTTGCCCTCGTCGTGCACCATGAACCGCTTCGAGCGCCTCACGCGCTTCTTGTACAGCGGGTGGCGCACCAGCGTCTCCACGGAGACCGTCACGGTCTTCTCCGGCTTGTCCGAGACGACGAGCCCTACCCGCTCTTTGCGGCTGCCGCGGTCGGGGTCGCTCTGGATCTTGCCCTCGTCCTGGTCGAGCGCGGGCCCCTTGGCAGGCCCCAGATCGAGGCCGGCCTCGACCGTCTCGCCACCCTCGACGAGGCTGTCTACGGTCTCCTCGGGACTCTCTTCCCTGGTCTCTTCGGGAGCTTGCTCCCTGTTTTTCTCTTCCTCTGTCACTATCCGTTCTCCTGCCTCTTCTGCGTCAGGACGGTAAGGAGCCGGGCGATGTTCTTCCGGACCTCCTTGAGCTGTCCCGTGTTCTCCAACTGGCCCGTGGCGTGCTGGAAGCGCAAATTGAAGAGCTCGCGGCGCGTCTGTGCCAGGCGCTCCTCCAGCTCGCCGACGTCCAGCTCGCGCACCTCCGCGGCCTTCACTGCTGACCACCCCCTCGCACCAGGAAGCGGGTCTTTATCGGGAGCTTCTGGGCGGCGAGCATCATCGCCTCGCGCGCCAGATCCTCGTTGACGCCGCTCATCTCGAACATCACGCGTCCGGGCTTGACGACGGCGACGTAGGACTCGGGGCTGCCCTTGCCGCTCCCCATCCGGGTCTCGGCCGGCTTCTTGGTGACCGGCTTGTGGGGGAAGATGTTGATCCAGACCTTCCCGCCGCGGCGGATCTTGCGCGTCATCGCGATACGCGCCGCCTCTATCTGCCTGTTCGTTATCCAGGCCGGCTCCAGGGCCTGCAAGCCGTACTCGCCGAACTGCACGTCGGTGCCGCCCTTGGCCTGGCCCCGCATCCTACCCCTGTGGGGCTTGCGGTACTTGAGCTTCTTGGGTACGAGCATTACCGCTCACCGTCCTCGTGGACCCCGTGGTTGATCCAGACCTTCACGCCGATCTGGCCCATCTGGGTCTTGGCCTCCTTGAAGCCGTAATCTATGTCGGCGTCGAGCGTGTGCAGCGGCACCCGGCCCTCGGAGATGGTCTCCTCGCGGCTCATCTCGATGCCGCCCAACCGTCCCCCGCACCGGATCCTGGCGCCCTCCGCGCCGCTGCGCATGGCGCTCGTGAGGGCCCGCTTCATGGTCCGCCTGAAGGCCGCCCGGCCCTCGAGCTGCTCGGCTATGGACTCGGCCACCAGCCTGGCGTTGAGCTCGGGCCTGGAGACCTCGCGCACGTTGACCTGTACCTTCTTGCCGGTGAGGCGCTCGAGGTCGTTCCGAAGCGCGTCGACCTCGCTACCGCCCTTGCCGATGACTATGCCAGGGCGCGCGGTGTGGATGTCGACCGCGATCTCGCCCTGCTCGGCTGCCTTGCGGATCTGGATGTCCGCTATGCCGGCACGACTGAGCTTCTTCTCTATGTGGTCCCTTATCTTCAGGTCCTCGCCGAGGAGCTCGGCGAAGTCCCGATCGGAGTACCAGCTGCTCTTGAAGTCGACCTTCTCGCCCTTGCGCTTGACGCCGAGCCGGAAGCCCTCAGGATGTATCTTCTGACCCATCTATTCCTCCTCGTCTCCGGGCGTGCCCACGAGTGCGCCGACCGGCGCGCCCAGCTCGACGGTGATGTGGCTTGTGCGCTTGCGGATCATGGTAGCCCGCCCCATGGCGCGCGCCCTGTAGCGCTTTATGGTCGGCCCCTCGTCCACCCGGATCTCGCGCACGAAGAGCTCCTCGGGGTCGACGTCCATGTTGTGCTCCGCGTTGGCGGCGGCGCTCTTTATGACGTCGCCTATGATCTTCGCGCCCTTCTTGTTGGTGAAGCGCAGGATCGAGGCCGCCTCAGGGTAGCTCTTGCCGCGCACCTCGTCCGCGACGAGGCGCGCCTTGCGCGGGGCTATGCGGACGTACTTCGCTACCGCTCTCATCTGCGCCTCGCGGTCCTGTCGCTCTTGACGTGGGTGCGGAAGGTGCGCGTCGGGGCGAACTCCCCGAGCCTGTGGCCGACCATGCTCTCGGTGCAGTAGACGGGGACGTGCTTGCGCCCGTCGTGCACGGCGATGGTGTGGCCGACGAACTCGGGGTAGATCACCGACGCGCGGCTCCACGTCTTGAGCATCCGCTTTTCGTTGTTCTCGTTCATCCTGAGGATGCGCTCCATAAGGCGCTCCTCTACGTAGGGATCCTTCTTGGAGGACCGCGTCATCTAGCGCCTCCTTCCTTTCCTGCGCCGCCGGACGATCATGGCGTCCGACCTCTTGTGCTTCTTCCTCGTAGGCGAGCCTAGAGTCGGCTTGCCCCACGGCGTCACAGGCGAGCGGCCAGGCGTGCTCTTGCCCTCGCCGCCGCCGTGCGGGTGGTCCACGGGGTTCATGACCGTCCCGCGCACCGTCGGCCTGATGCCGAGGTGGCGCTTGCGGCCTGCCTTGCCCCACCGGACGTTCTGGTGCGACTGGTTGCCCACCACGCCGATCGTCGCCCGGCAATCGGCTCTGACGCGCCTTCGCTCGCCGCTCGGGAGCCGGAGCGTAACCAGGCCGCCCTCGCGGGCCGTGATCTGGGCGCTAGTACCCGCGCTGCGGGCCAGCTGCGCCCCGCGCCCGGGCTCGAGCTCGACGGCGTGGACCACGGTACCGACGGGGATGCGGTTCAGCGGCAGCGTGTTGCCGACCTCGATCTCCGCGTCCGGCCCGCTCATCACTACCGAGCCTACCGTCAGGTTACGCGGCGCCAGGATGTAGCGCTTCTCGCCGTCGTGGTAGTGCAGGAGCGCTATGTTCGCCGAGCGGTTGGGGTCGTACTCGATGGCCGCCACGGTCGCTGGCACCCCGTCCTTGTTGCGCTTGAAGTCTATGAGGCGGTAGCGCCGCTTGTGCCCGCCGCCGATGTGGCGGGTGGTTATGCGGCCCTTGTTGTTGCGCCCGCCCGTCTTGTGCTTCTTGGCGAGGAGCTTCTTCTCGGGC
>DATACV010000320.1:0-3297 GCA_036258875.1 Rubrobacteraceae bacterium | reverse complement strand
GTTCAGGCGCACCTCTATATTGTCTCTATCCTCTATCTGGGCGACGAGGTACTCGGACATGCTCTTCCTCAGGTTATCGCCGCGGCAGAGCATGACGACCTTGCGAGCTTGTCGCGAGAAGAACATCGCCGCCTGCCCGGCCGAGTTCGCCCCGCCGACGACGTAGACGTCTTCTCCCCTGCACGCGAAGGCCTCCGTCTGCGCGGCGCCGTAGTAGACGCCAGCGCCGGTCAGCCGGTCCGCGCCAGGCACGTCGAGCTTGCGGTAGGAGACGCCGGTGGTGACGATAAGGGCGTAGCAGGAGATCTCCGACCCGTCCGCCAGCGTGACGATGCGGTAAGGGTCCTCCACCCGCACGCCGCCGACCTCCTGAGGCGTCAGGATCTCGACCCCGAACCTCGTCGCCTGATCCACCGCGCGCCGCGCCAGGTCCTGCCCTGTGAGCCCACTCGGGAAGCCAAGGTAGTTGTCTATGTGGCTGCTCGTACCGGCCTGTCCTCCAGGGGCTTCGCGCTCGATAAGGACGGTCCTCAAGCCTTCCGACGCCCCGTAGACGGCAGCGGCGAGCCCGGAGGGACCGCCGCCCACGATGACGAGATCGTAGAACTGCTGCTCGGCGCGGGTCCTGAGGCCTATCTTCTCGGCGATCTCGCGGTTCTCGGGCGCCTCGTCGTAGGTGCCGTCCTCGTAGACCACGAGCGGCAGCTTCGGCGTGCCGTGGCCGGCGTTCTCGAGCAGCTGCCTCGCCTCCTCCGACCCCTCCACGTCGAGCCACCTGTGGGGGACGCGGTTGCGGGCCAGTAACTCGCGGGTGCGGTAAGAGGCCGGAGACCAGCGGTCGCCGACGACGCGGATGCCCTCGAACGGCGGGCGGAAGTCCGCGCGCCAGTCGTCGAGCATGTCGTCGAGGTTGGGGTAGAGGTTCTCCTCAGGCGGGTCCCAGGGCTTCTGGAGGTAGTAGTCGAGGCCGATCTCGTTTATCGCCCGGATCGCGGCCTCCGTGTCCGAGTAGGCGGTCAAGAGGGCCCGCCTGGCGTCCGGGAACTGCTCGATGGCCCTGTCCAGGAACTCCACGCCCGTCATCCTCGGCATCCGCTGGTCCACGAGGAAGAGGGCCACTGGGTCGCCGCGCAGCTTGAGCTTGCCTAAAGTCTCCAGGGCGGATTCGCCCGAGTCCGCGCGCAGCACCCGGTACTCGCGGGCGTACCTGCGCCGGAGATCCCGCTCGACTGCTCGCAGAACCTGCTGATCGTCGTCAACCGCGAGTATCACCGGCTTGCCCATGAAATGCGCTCCCTAAATACCGTTTGTCAAAAGACGTTTCGCGCCCCCAAATACGGACCTCAGCTCCCGGCGGCGCACGAAAAAAGTCTAACACCCACGACAACCTAGCCGTTCGGCCAGGTCCCTCTCTCGGGCCTAGGAGAGCTTCGGTATGATCCCCGCGAGCCACTCCTTCGCTTCCTCGACCTCCTCGTAGGTCAGGCCGTGGCTCGTGTCGCGCCAGCGCAGGTCCAGGTCGGCTTCGGCTTCGGTCAGGATCTCGGCGAGGCGCTGGGTGTTCTGCGGTGGGATCATCTGGTCCCTGCGGCCCGCCGCGATAAAAACGGGCATCCCGGAGAGGTCGGGCGTCTCCTCGGGCTCGAAGGGCACCATCGCCCGGAACAGGACGGCCGCGCGCAGGAGACCCGGGTGCAGGAGCATCAGGCTCCCGGCGATGTTGGCCCCGTTCGAGTAGCCGACCGCGACGATCTTCGAGGGGTCGAAGCCGTACTCTTCTGATGCGGCCTGCACGAAGTTCGCAAGCTCGTGGGTACGGAGGACCAGGTCCTCGTGGTCGAAGACGCCCTCGGCGAGACGCCTGAAGAAGCGCGCGGCGCCGTACTCGGAGACCTTGCCCCTGGGGCTCAGGATCGCCGCGCCGGGCGCGAGCTCCCGGCCGAGCGGGACGAGGTCGTCCTCGCTCCCTCCTGTCCCGTGCAGCAGGAGCAACGTCGCGCCAGTCTCGCCCGGGTAGAAGCGGTGGACGAACCCGAGGTCCCGCGCGCTCACCTGCTCACCGCCGGCACGCGCAGGGGTGGCAGCACGCCTTCCAGCTCCACGCGGCGTGGCTCGAGCCAGGGCGGGAGCTTGAGGCTCTCGCCCAGATGCTCCGGGTCCTCGTCGGCGGCGAAGCCGGGCGGGTCGGTGGCGATCTCGAAGAGGACGCCGCCGGGCTCGCGGAAGTAGATGGAGCGGAAGTAATTGCGGTCGAGGACGGGCGTTACGTTGTAGCCGAGCGCCGCCACCCTCTCGCGCAGCTCGAGTTGCGTCACTTCGTCGGGGACGCGGAAGGCGACGTGGTGCACGGTCCCGACGCCAATCGTGCCGCGCGGGAAGCCAGTGCCGTTCGCGACGTCCACGGTGTTGCCAGGCCCGCCCTCGCCGGCCTCGAACCGGGTACGGCCCTCGGCCTCCCCGGTCTGCCGGAAGCCCAGAGTGCCGGATATGAGCTCGGCCGTGCCCGCCGGGTCGGACGAGGTGAGGGTGACGTGGTGGAAGCCCCTCACGGAGTGCTCGGGCGGGACGGGGCCGCCGGCCCAGCCGTCGCGGTCGTCTTCCGGGGCGGCGACGAGCTCGAGCCGCAGGCCGTCGGGGTCGGGGAAGCGGAGAACGGTCTCGCCGAAGCGGTCTTCGGGCTTCTCGAAGCGCACGCCACCTTCCACTAGGCGTTCCGTCCAGTAGCCTAAAGAGGAGGCGGGGAAGGAGAAGGAGGTCACGGTGAGCTGGCCGGCGCCTATCCTGCCGTTGGGCGCGCCGGCCCAGGGGAAGAAAGTCATGATCGAGCCCGGCGAGCCGGCCCCGTCGCCGTAGTACAGGTGGTAAGTGCCGGGGTCGTCGAAGTTGACGGTCTTCTTTACGAGCCTCAAGCCCAGGAGGCCCACGTAGAAGTCCACGTTGCGCTGCGGCTCGCCCGAGATTGCCGTGACGTGGTGGATGCCGGAAGTGACAGCGCTCATGTGTTCCTCCTCAAGTCTTGCTCCTCGGAGGAGCCCTTACGCCCCGGGATTCTAGCACCGGCTGCGGGAGGCCCTGCGCCTCTTGCGGGCCGGAAGGCGAGTTGTGGCGCGCTTGCCGGGCGTGGTAATAATCTCTGCGATCGCCGCAAGAGAGGACGTAGCCGTTGTCCGTGTACCTCGAATTTGGGATCGCGCTGGAGCACGTCGATGCGGCGGAAGCGCCCCTTGACCAGGCCGCCGAGCTTCCGGGTCGCCTGCGTGATCGTCAGCGTCTGCGGCTTCCAGCGGTGCTTCGGCG
>DATACV010000319.1:0-2607 GCA_036258875.1 Rubrobacteraceae bacterium | reverse complement strand
CGCTGCTGCTCACCGGTCTCGCCTCCTACTACGTACGCCAGAACGTCGAGGCGTGGGAGCTGGAGCGCTTCGAGGAGGTCACGTCCTCCGCCGAGCGCGCCCTCGACCGGCGCATGCAGACCTACATAGACGCGATGCTCGACGGGAGGGGCCTCTTCGCCGCCAGCGAGTCCGTCACGCGCGAGGAGTGGGCCGCCTACGTCGCGGGCAGCGACCTCAAGCGGCGCTACCCTGGCATACAGGCGATCGCCTACGCCGAGCGCGTCCCCCTAACGTGGCGGGATGACCACGTTCGGAAGGTGCGCGGGGAGGGCCTCTCCTCTTACTCCCTGCGGCCCTCCGGCGAGCGCTACGAGTACTTCCCCCTCACCTACGTCGAGCCCTTCGGGGGGGACAACAGGTTCCTGCTCGGCTACGACTTCTACGCCAACCGGGTCAACCGCGACGCCATGGAGCAGGCCCGCGACACGGGGCTGCCGCGGGCCTCGGGCAAGGTGGACCTGCGGCGGGCGGGCATCCCGGAGCGGAACGCCTTCCTCGTCTACACCCCCATCTACCGCGACGGCGCGCCCCACGCAACCCCGGACGAGCGCCGCGAGGCGCTGCAAGGGTACATCGTGAGCGTCTTCCGCACCGACGACCTGCTCGGGGGGATCTTCGGCGAGCAGCCCCACGCCCGGGTGGACCTCGAGGTCTTCGACGGGGCCGAGTTCACCCGGGCCAACATGCTCCACGACGACGACGGGGTCCTGCACGCCCAGGACCCCGAAGACGCTGGTCGCTTCTCCGAGATCTCCACCATGCAGGTCGCCGGCAGGATCTGGAGCCTCTACTTCAGCGCCCTCCCCGGCTTCCAGCCCGGATGGAGATCCAGCCTCCCGCTCTTCGTGTTGCTGAGCGGGCTGGCGATAAGCCTGATGCTCTTCGGCGTTACCTGGATGCTCGCGAACAGCCGCCTCAAGGCCGAGCGCGTCGGCGCGCAGCTGGAGGCCGCCAACAGGCAACTAGGGAACGCCAACCGCGACCTGGAGGAGACGAACAGGGAGCTGGAGGGGGCGAACAGGGAGCTGGAGGCCTTCTCCTACTCGGTCTCCCACGACCTGAGGGCCCCCTTGAGGAGCATCGAGGGCTTCTCCCAGATCCTCCTGGAGGACCACGCGCGGGGGCTCGACGAGGAGGCTCGCGGCTACCTCGGCAGGGTGCGCGCCGCCAGCAGGCGCATGTCCACCCTCATTGACGACCTGCTCGACCTCTCGCGGGTGAGCCGGGGCCCGTTGCGGAGGGAGGTGATCGACCTTAGCGCCATCGCCCGCGAAGTCGCCGCCGAGCTCCGGAAGTCGCGCCCCGAGCGGGAGGTCGAGTTCGTGATCGCGGGCGGCCTCACGGCGACCGGCGACCCCCGCCTGCTGGCGGTGGCGCTCGGAAACCTGCTCGGCAACGCGTTCAAGTTCACCGAGAAGCGGCCGCGCGCCGTCGTGGAGTTCGGCGCTACCGGGGACGGGAGAGGAGCCTACTACGTGCGCGACAACGGCGTCGGGTTCGACATGGCCTACGCGGACAAGCTCTTCGGGGCGTTTCAGCGCCTGCACCCGCCCGAGCACTTCGAGGGCACCGGCATAGGGCTCGCGACGGTCCAGCGCATCGTTCACCGCCACGGCGGGAGGGTGTGGGCCGAGGGCGAGGTGGGGGAGGGCGCCACCTTCTTCTTTACCCTCAGGCCATGAAGGGCGCGGAAGACACGCCCAGAGAAGAACGCCTCTTGAGCCGCCGGCGCTTCCTAGCGCTCGGAGGACTCGCCGGGGCCGCGCTCCTCGGGGGGGCGGCGGGGTGCGCGGGCCAGGAGGGCAAAGGCCTCGTCAGGCTCGTCTTCTCGCACGGGGAGGACTCCGAGGTGCTCAAGCGTCAGATCCGGCGCTTCAACCAGCAGAACAGGGGCGCCATAGAGGTGGCGCTGCGCCTGGCGCCCGCGGACACGAGCCAGTACTTCGAGAAGCTCCGCATCGAGTTCCAGGCCGGCAAGGCCGACGCGGACGTCATAAGCGGCGACGTGATCTGGCCCGCCCAGTTCGCCGCGAACGGCTGGATCTCGGACCTCTCCGGCCTCTTCACCGCCGCCCTGCGCGAACCCTACCTCCCGGCTACCGTGGCCTCCAACACCCACGAAGGCAGGGTCTACGGCGTCCCGTGGTTCACCGACGCCGGGATGCTCTACTACCGCCAGGATCTCCTCGAAGAGGCGGGCTTCTCCGAACCGCCCGCTACGTGGGACGAGATGAGGGAGATGGCAGAGAGGGTGCGCCAAGAACGCGGCACCGAGTACGGCTTCGTCTTCCAGGGGGCCGAGTACGAGGGCGGCGTCGTCAACGGCCTCGAGTTTATCTGGAACTCCGGCGGGGACGTGCTCGACCCGGGGGAACCAGGCAAGGTTACGGTCGCCGCGCCTGAGGCCATCGCGGGGCTGGAGACCGCGCGCGGCCTGGTGACGGATGGGGTGGCGCCGGTGGCCGTCCCCAGCTACAAGGAGTACGAGTCCTACGCGGTCTTCCTGAACGGCGACGCCGTCTTCATGCGCAACTGGCCCAACGTGTACACGCGCGCGGCCGACCC
>DATACV010000318.1:0-6085 GCA_036258875.1 Rubrobacteraceae bacterium | reverse complement strand
CGGCGGCTACCTCAAGAGCGTCCCCGTCAACACGTTCCGCAAGCAGGGCCGCGGCGGGGTAGGGGTCGCCGGGATGGAGCTCAAAGAGGGCGACTACATCGAGCACCTCTTTATCACGACCACCCACCACTACATGCTCTTCTTCACCAACAAGGGCAAGGTGTACAGGCTCAAGGTCCACCAGCTCCCGCGCATGGGCCGCACCGCGAAGGGCAGGCACGTCGCCAACCTGCTGCCGCTGGCGCAGGGGGAGACGATAGCGGCGGTCATCCAGACCAAAGAGTTCAAGGAGGCCCAGTACCTCCTCTTCGCCACCCGCAAGGGCATCGTCAAGAAGACAGCCTTCCTGGAGTACAACACGCCCTTGAAGAACGAGGGGATCATCGCGATCAACCTCGCCGACGACGACGAGCTCATAGACGTCAGGCACGCCTCCGACGGCGCCGACGTCGTGATCGTGACCCGGGACGGCAAGGGCATCCGCTTCTCGCAGGACGAGGCGCGCCCGATGGGCCGGGCGACCGCGGGGGTCAAGGGGATCACGCTCAAGAAGGGAGACGACGTACTGAGTATGGACGTCGTCTCCGACGCCGGCGCGGCGACGGCCGACCTGTTCATGATCACGGAGCGGGGCTACGGCAAGCGCACCGCGCTCTCCGAGTTCAGGCCCCAGGGCCGCGGCGGACAGGGCGTAATAGCCATGAAGACGAGCGGGGACCGCGGAAAGCTCGCGGGGGTGCGGGTGGTGAGGCCGGACCTGCACGAGCTGGTCATCGTCTCCAACGTGGGGACCACGATCCGGATAGACGCCGAGTCCGTCTCGCGCCAGGGCCGCGCCGCCCAGGGCGTGAGGGTGATGAACCTGCGCGCCGGCGACGGTGTCAGCGCGATCGCCAAGGTAGTCTCCTCCCGCGGGACGGACGCCGAGGGCGCCACGGACGAGCTCTCGCTCGAGGAGCTCGTCAACGAGCCCGGCGCCGCGGCCGACGGGCTCTCCTCGAACGGGGCGGGGTGAGGCGTGGATAGGCCCTGCGAAGGCGTGGTGGAGTGCACCGCCCTCGTCCTCGCCGAGAGCTGCGCGGAGCTGGAGGGCAGGCTCACCCTCTTCGGGGTGCTCGACGAGATCCGGGCCGCGGAGGAGGGTGAGACCTCCTTCGTCGTCTACGCCAAGTTCGAGGGCTGCGAGCACGCCTCCGACAGAGAGCGGCGGGCCCGGATCGTGATCACCGACGAGGACGGCGAGGTGCTCATGGAGTCGGACGACTACGCGATCTGGCTGGAGGGCGCCGAGGAGCCGGTGGCGATAGTCGCCGCCTTCGACCTGCCCGAGGACTTCGGCGACGAGGAGCGGGTCCTGTGGATAGAAGCCCTCCTCGACGAAGAGACGCTCTCGCAGACCGTCGTCCGGCTCCACGACCGCTACAGTGTATAGCGAGACCGCAATCGTAGAGACTCCCCGCCGGGGCGTCTCTACCCATCTACGTTAGGAAACCGATCAATGACCGAAGATCTTGCAGTTTTCATAGACTGGGAGAACATCTACATCTCCACGGTAAGCGAGTACAACTCCAAGCCGAACGTCTCGGCCATCCTGGAGAAGGCCCGCGAGTACGGGCGCATCGTCTCGGCCACGGCCTACGCCGACTGGACGGACGGGGACTTCCGCGACGCGCCTCCCACGCTCTACTCGAACGGCATCTCGCCGCGTTACATTTCGGCGCGCTACTTCCCGGGCGGTCGCTCCCAGAAGCGCCGCACCAACTCGATAGACGTGATGCTCGCGGTCGAGTGCTCGGACTTCCTGCACACCCACCCCCAGGTAGACACCTACGTGCTCGTGACCGGCGATGGGGACTTCATCCCGCTGGTGAGCCTCCTCAGGAGCCGGGGCAAGACCGTCGTGGTGCTCGGGGTCTCCGAGGCCACCTCCTACCACCTGATCGAATCCGCAGACCACTTCATCTCCTACGCGTCTCTCCTCGAGGAGGAGCGCGCGGCGCGCGCCCGCGACAGGCAGCCGAAGAAGAAGGCGGCCGACCCCTACAAGGAGCTGGTCCGGGCGGTCGAGGCGCTAAAAAAGGCGAACAAGACGCGCGTCCTCGGCCAGGTCAAGCAGCAGATGATCGTGCAGCTCGGCTCCTTCGACGAGCGCAACGTGGGCTTCAAGAAGTTCAAGGACTTCGTGGTCGAGGCGGAGCGCCGGGGCCTGGTGAACACCGTGGACCAGGACTTCGAGCTCCAGGTCTACCTCCCGGACGAGAGCGTCCCCGCGCTCGCCGAGGCGGACCTCGCCGCCGAGGAGCCCAAGGGCGACGGGGACCGGGACGACGGCAGGCGCGACGGCGAGCCGCCAGAGGAGAGGCAGGCCCTGGACCTCCTGGAGGACCTGACGCCTTACGAGCTGCGCACGATCACGCGCAGCGTCGCCTCCCTGCGCCAGCCTGCCTCGTTCGTCGAGATCTTCGGCTCGATCCGCGAGCTCGACGAGCGCGGCGAGCTGGAGCTCTCCCGCGAGGAAATAGAAGAGGTCATAGGCGCGATGCTCGACGCCGACTACCTGAGCCGGGTCCGCGAGAAGCCCTACGAGGAAGCAAAGGCCGACATGACCTTCTACGCCCTGAACCGGGATAGGGAAGAGGTCCAGAACGCCCTGAACGGCGGGTAAGCCGCGCATCCCGATGTTCGAGGGCTTCGAGTCGTCGATAGTCGACGCCGGGGAGGCCCGGATCCCGGTGCGCCACGCCGGCACCGGTCCGCCGCTCCTCTTGCTCCACGGCAACCCGCAGACCCACGCGATGTGGCACCTCGTCGCCCCCCGCCTCGCCGAAGAGTTCACGGTAATAGCAACCGATCTGCGCGGGTACGGCGACTCCTCGAAGCCCGAGACGACCCCGGACCACGCTCCTTACTCCAAGCGGGCGATGGCGCAAGACCAGATCGCGGTGATGCGCACTCTAGGCTTCGAGCGCTTCTTCGTCTGCGGCCACGACCGCGGCGGGCGGGTAGGCTACCGGATGGCCCTCGACCACCCCGGGGTCGTGACGAAGCTGGCGGTGCTGGACATCGTGCCGACCTGGGAAGCGTTCAGCCGGGCCGACATGGCTTTCGGCCTCGGCTACTGGCACTGGTTCTTCCTGGCCCAACCCTACGACCTGCCGGAGCGCATGATCGGCACCGACCCTACCTACTTCTTCCTGTCGCGCGAGGAGAGATCTACCATCTTCACCCAGGAAGCGCTGGAGGAGTACCTCCGGTGCTTCCGCGACCCGGGGACCGTCCACGCCATCTGCGAGGACTACCGGGCCGCGGCCACCCTGGACTTCGCCCACGACGAGGCGGACCGCCGCGCCGGGAGGCGCATAACGTGCCCCGTGCTGGCCCTGTGGGGCCAGAAGGGATGCCTGGGGGAGTGGTACGACGTCCTCGACGTCTGGCGAGGGTGGGCCGGCGACGTCCGAGGCCGCGCCCTGGAGTGCGGCCACTACCTGCCCGAGGAAGCCCCGGACGAGACCCTCTCCGAGCTGCGCGCCTTCTTCACCGCGTAGCAAACAAGATCTGAGAGCGAGGCCGCAGGCCGAAGCGTGCTGATAGCCTGCGGAGCAGGCGTGCTTGAGATCAATCAGCGAGCTTGTAGACGGTGAGCGCCGCCAGAGTCAGCGCAGCGGAGATTTGGACGAGCGAGAGAGCCGCGGTCGCGAGCACTTGCGGCGCCGAGACGCTGCGGAACAGCAGCAGGACGGCCAGTATGGCGCCGAAGCCGAGCACGAACGTGAGTACGGACTTCGCCCGGTAGCCGGGCCCGCGCTCGCTCCAGATCGCCACCCCCAGCAGCGCCGGGACGTAGAAAGCCAGGATAACCGGCAACAGCCCCAGGATCGCAACCACGACCTGTAACAGCGTCTCCACGAAGGCTAGTCTACACCAGTAGTTACAGGTTGCTGGAAAAACGATCACGGCCTATGTAGGCTAGAACACTTGCAACAACAGATAGAGGCGGTGGGCGCTTATGGGCATAAATCAGAGGGTCTCGCTGAGGAAGTTCGTGGACGACATCCGTCGCTGGGTGGAGGAGGGGAGGAGCGACGAGTGGATCGCGAGCGCCCTTGGGACCAGCCCATCCAGCGTACAGTCGTTCCGTTCGCGCAACGCCATCTACCGCCGGGGTGCCGGCTCCACGCTGCACGATCCGGAGGACTACGCCCCGTACGAGGGAGTGCTCGACGTCGAGGGCCCCGGCGTCTGGTTCGACCCGGCCGTCGGGGACGACCCGCGCTGGCAGAAGCGCTGGAGCGGTACCGAGCGGGTCGAGCTACGCCTGACCCCGACCAGGATCGTTCTCCTCAGGCGCGGCGCCAAGCGCCGCAACCTTACGCCGCCCGGCGCCTAACCAACTGCGGTATAATCAGAAGAAGGTCTGGGCCGTCCGACCCGCCGCTGGGTTCCGGGTTCTCCCGGAGCTCAGAGCAAAGTCCGGACTCGTAGCAGAGGCCGCTCGGGCTAAAGCAACCCGAGGGGCGGCGCGGCGCAAGCCTGCCGCCACGTCAAGTGCAACAGAGAGCAGACCAGCCGATGGATCGGGTAGCTCCGCTGCCGATCACAGGTGATGGGTGAAAGGGTGGGGTAAGAGCCCACCGGCGGTATCCCGCGAGGGACCGGCCAGGTAAACACCGGTGCGAGCAAGCCAAATTTGTCCCGTAGGGGCGCTTCGCGAAGCGTCCTTGCGGAACATGGTAGGCGCGGCCCCCCAAAGGGGCCCGGGGCATGTCCCCGGAGATGGATGGCGGGATAGAGCAGAATCCGGCTTACGGGACGGCCCAGGCCCATAGATAAAGGGATTTCGCGGATCGGCGGGTGATTTGATCCCTCGATTTACCCCAACGGAGTCGCGAACATCAGGGCACAAATGGGGGAGAGGGCCACTCCGACCCCGCGATGACCCTCAGGCGCTACGTCCACGTCCTCGAGGAAATGCGCGAGGACGCCGCCCGTGCGATGGACGAACTTTTCTAGAGCACTGGTTCCTCGATACAAATCCCCTATTCGTAGAGCGCCGGAGCTGAGGTTCTGCGTCCGGCATGCCGGCGACGCCGAGGGGAGGGAGGAGTACGTGGCAGGCGACCCCCCACATCGGGTCATTGATCCTCATCAACGTTCCGAAACTACACAAACTTTGAGCCAAGGTTCCGCGCCCTTCTTACCGAAGGTGATCCTCAGGTTCTCTTTAATTCCTATCACCAAGGGCAAACTAGCCAGACAACTTCCACCTGAGAACCTTCAGCTTACGGGCGGCCGGCGCGGCGCCAGCCGAGCGGGGTGACACCGTGGGCGCGCCCGAAGGACTTGGATCCAACTGATCGGTGTGCTCACCGCTCTGATCGCGGGTGTGATCGCGACGGTGAACAACTGCCGGAAGCCAACCCGGGCTTGGCAATGAGACCCAAACTCTGGCCAGGGCAAGTTAAGACATAAATCTCAGTCGTGCGCTCATGCGGAGGTGTCACAGCCGGGGCTGCCGTCTTGTCTTGTGGGGTACAGGTAAATCTCGATAAAGGAGTTGATGATGAGAGTGCTTGTGGCAGGTGCGACGGGGGCGATTGGAAAGCAGCTGGTGCCCCGCCTGGTTGAGGCGGGGCATGAGGTTCATGGCATGACGCGTAGCGAATCAAAGCAGGCGATGCTCTACGAGCTGGGCGCCGTGCCGGTGGTCGCGGACGCGCTCGATCCCGATCAGGTCGCCGAGGCCGTGGGCAGAGCGCGGCCGGACGTGATCGTCCATCAGCTGACCGCGATTCCTGAAACGCTGGACCTGCGTCACTTCGATCACGATTTCGCGCTCACCAACCGTCTGCGGACCGAGGGCACGGACCACCTGCTCTCGGCCAGTCAGGCGGTAGGGGTGCGGCGGTTCGTGGCGCAGAGCCACATCCTCTCTTACGCTCGCACCGGCGGACCCGTCAAGAGCGAGGAGGACCCGTTCGACCGCTCGCCCGCCCGGGAGATGCGCGAAACCCTGGCGGCGATCCGTCACCTCGAGGAGGCGGTCCTCGGAGCGCGGTGGACGGAGGGGATCGTGCTGCGCTACGGC